>NZ_JBSXNR010000080.1:0-154354 GCF_056857735.1 Flagellimonas sp. L-11 | reverse complement strand
ATTCCGTTTCAAAGCGGACAGCTGTTCCGGGGCAAAACGGACACTTTTCCCATCTTAGAGCCATTAACTTTTAAAGGAAGGGATAATGGCCAACAATCCGATAGGTATGAGAGAAGTACGCGAACTATTACGATTATATTTTAAACAAGGGCTCAGTGGCCGCAAAGCGGCCCAGGTGGATACGCTGGAGCATGCTGACCCCTCTACAGCCCGGCTTATAGGCGACTGCCGTTCTGGCGGATGCTGCCCCCCCTTACAAAAATAAGATATCTAAAGTTTTAGATTATTCTGGAGCATGTTGCCCCCCTGGCTGCACAATCCGGTGAAAATGGTTCTTCTTCATATTTGGGGAAATCTATGTATTAGGAATTTAGTTGTAAAATATTGAATATCAAATGTTTAAATACATCCCCAAAATTGCAATGGTCTTACCTCCTGAATCAATTGCTGTCTGGTGGGCTATTGTATCTATTCTTTTTGCCAATCCACTTACTACTATAATGTCGTGCTTGACCAAAGTTTTTGATATGATCTTTGTCCGTTGTAAACCTTCCTTTGAAGCGGCTCTTGAACCTACAACGGAAACTCTTCTTTTCTCATAGAGCAAGTCTTCTTCTCCACCAAAAACCAACTTTTCAGGGAAATGCTTCTTTTCGGCATCTGCCAATAGTTGAAAATAGGTTTCAATGCCTAGGTAGTTATAGTGGTAGATACGACTAGACACAAAATAAAAGAAAATATTATTGGCTTATTTCTAAGGGGTATTGGCTATGTGGATGTGCTGGATGGTTGAGACCACAAGAACGGAAAATTTTAGCCATTCAATATTTGACTAAATTGAGTTGAAAATCAGATTTTTGTAATATCTGGAACGGTACTCATTTTATCCGACAAAAAGGTATACTATGGTCATTTTTTGAAAGATTCGGACACAGATGACATTCTACGTAGGAGTTGAGGTTGAATTTCTTAAAATACGTTTCATTTTAAAAGTAAGTAAATTCCAATATAACTACTATTATAATAGTAATTATTTCATATATTTACACATAACTAATACTATAATGTCACTTATAACGCAAAATAAAGCCCAAAAAATAATCACTCGGAACATGAGGGATCTGCGTCTTGGAAGGGGGCTGACCCAAAAGGGGTTGTCAGAGCGCTCAGGGGTAAGCCTATCCTCCTTGCGCAAGTTCGAACAAAAGGGAAGCATTTCCCTGGAATCTTTTTTGAAGTTGGCCCTGACGCTTGGATGCATGGATAAGCTTATAAAGGCTACTGAACCCATGGAAAGCAATTTCTCATCCATCGATGATGTATTGGCCAAAGATGACAAAAAGCCTAAAAGGGGTAAACACGGATGAGCACTTATATTTCTGTAAATGAATTAAAGGTCGGGATAGATTTTGGAAAAAAGATTATCCCAGTGGGCCGTTTGGCCATTCGTGATTATAAAACATATTTTGAATACGACACGGATTTCATAAAAAAGGGCTTGGAGATATCCCCGATCAAACTTCCTCTTGGTCCGGGACTTCAGGTGTTCGATTATCAATCCTTCGAGGGGTTGCCCGGTGTCTTTAATGACAGCCTGCCGGATGGATGGGGGCGGCTGCTGTTTGATCGGTATATTAGAAGTCAAAATTTGTTGCCAGATGATTTTTCCTCTCTGGACCGGTTGGCCCATGTTGGTAAAACAGGACTCGGGGCTTTGGTGTATGAACCTGATTATAGTGAGATAGACGTTGAAAAGGATGAGATAAATCTGGATATACTTTCCCGGTACACACAGGAGATTTTGGATGGAACGGCCGATGAGGTGCTGAAGGAGCTGATCGATCTGAATGGTTCATCCGCGGGAGCACGTCCAAAAGCCCTTATTGGTTTGGATAGGACGAAAACCCATATTATCTCGGGAAAACATGACCTTGGTCCTAACCATGAGTATTGGCTGGTCAAATTTGCCAATGGTAGCGATGGTATCGATGCCGGTGCAATCGAGTATGTATATGCCCTTATGGCCAAGGATGCTGGTGTGGAGATGATGCCCGTACATCTATTTGAAGCGGCAAAGGGTTCCGGTTATTTTGCTACCCAACGCTTCGACAGGAAAGGAGACAAAAGACTTCATATGCATACTGCCAGTGGTCTACTGCATTCGAACTTTAGAATACCGTCCTTGGACTATGAGGATTTGATCGCCCTTACCGGGGTACTTACCAAGGATGTGCGAGAAGTAGAGAAAATGTTCCGTCTCGCAGTATTCAATGTGCTCTCCCATAACCGGGATGACCATGGTAAAAACTTTTCCTTTCTTATGGGAGAAAAAGGGGAGTGGAAATTATCCCCCGCCTATGATCTGACCTTTTCATCAGGTCCAAGGGGACAACAGAGTACCATGGTCATGGGAGAAGGACAATCGCCATCAATTGGACATTTATTGAAATTAGGGGAGGAAGCCAATCTAAAAGAATCCAAGGTCAATGAAATCATAGATCAAACCAAGTACGCCCTAAGTCATTGGGAGGTTTTGGCACAGGAATACGGTGTGACAAAAACGAATATCAAGTTTATTAGATCCAGAATTGTAACTGTTTAATAGAAACAAACGTGGCATTGTAATATACTGATAAGTAGGTGATGATTGATTCTTCCTTTATTTCAAAGCGGAGTTATGGTTGCATTCTTTGACTGTTTTTACTCAAATGTAGGCTAGTATACCGGGCATAGTTTCTTTTTGACATAAGGATTTAACATTAGAGCCCGGTACTGGCTTTTTAAAATGTAATTTTCAATCCATTTCATTCTTTTGTTTTAATTGCTTTCTTCAATGCGAACACCCTCATTCCTTTGTTGATTTGGAGGTGTTTTAATTAGTGTTCAATACCTTACTGCTCCAAAAGAAGCTAAGAATCCTTTATTTAGGAAAGAGGATGTTGAAGGGCTGTTTCAAGGTTGGGGGGTGGCTGTTTTTTAGATTTTAATGTAACATATGTGCAACATATCGAAAAATCAACTATTCAATGTAATATTTACTGGTTTTCAGCGTCCTATATATAGTTAAGCATTAAGTTGTTGATGTACCTAAAGGTAAGTGTTAAAAATGTTGGATTTTGACACGCTTTTCGTTATAATATGTTGTGAACGTGATACTTTGTGTTGTTAAATATGTTGTATATTATTATTATTGTAATACTTTTGTATCATAAAGCTTTATTTAAACTAAACATTTGACTGACATGAAAAAAGGTCTTAAACACAAAAAATCTGTTGCGTCTTCTTCTAACTCTAAAGGAGAGAGATTGGGTTGGTCTTTGGTTAGTGATGTAAAGAATAAGTCTCTCAAAAAAGTATTATCAAGAAGGAAGAATGTTACTTTAAATTCTGATTCAGAGCCACTTCTTGTGCCTTAATGAAAATCACTCATAAAGGTTATCCCTTAAAATTTATTCAAACTCATCCTGTTCCAAGTTATGACACAACGTGTCATATAAAAACCTATGTTTTTAAGTTTCGGTCTAAAAAAACAAAATTTCATTATATAGTAAGGGCTGAGCTACATGAACTTGATTTTTTTGCAATCAAGTTTTACGCAAAGCGACACCGGAAAAGTGACAGGAAATATCAAATAGTGGTGAATAAGGGAGATGTGGCCGGTGTAGTTGTAACTGCCGCTAAAGTTATTCCCTACCTTCTGAGATTGTTCCCGAAAGCATCTTTTGGTTTTTTTGGTTCAAGAACGTTCGACACCAGAAGCAATAGACTTGAGCCGTTACAAAATAACCAAAGGTTTAAGTTGTATAGTGAGCATATTCCACAACTTATAGGGGGTAAAACATTTGAACATTACAAATATGAATCGGGAAGCGCATACAGTTTAATAAACAAGTCATTTAAAAACGTTGATGCACACGAGAGGGAAATAAGAAAAAAGCTCACACATGACTACCCAGACCTTCATCAAATAAATGGATAGAAGTTATTTTATCAATCCACAGAGTGCCGATTGAAAAAATTACATTATGAATCATTGTTGTCCGGTAAAAATTTAAAAACAGGAAAAACTCTTTGTTGTTCCTCTTTTTCATTGAACTTGCCAAGGTATAAGGCAATACTGTTGGAGGAAACAGAAAGCCCTTTGAGAATCGATATTGAAATATTCTATATTGTATTGGATAAGGTATTGAACCCAAAAACCAAGTTTAACGACGAAGAGAGCAAACGGTACTTCTTGGAAACCAAAAAACTGGAAGAACTTAGAAGAGCCATCTCATCTTTATCACACTTTGATTTTTATTTCCCGGGAGAAGTTGAGTTTTTAGTATTGGGAACAAGCAAGGAGGAGGTAATTACATTTACCCATAACTTAGCATATGAGGATTTTAGGGATATTTTTGTCCATCATCAGGCGTATTTTAATATGGGCATTATGCCTTATGATAAGTTTATCGCATCTTTAAATGACTGGATTGAAATGATGAGAAAAGGTAGGGCGGCCTTAGAGGTGGCCTAATCTTAAAACTACAAACTAAATTGACAACCATAATAAAAAAACCCCCGTAAACATTAGCGTTTCGAGGGTATCTAGTGGAGCCGGAGGGATTCGAACCCTCGTCCAAACAAGCAATAACCATGCTTTCTACATGCTTAGTATCTGCTTAATTTTCGATGTATACCTGACCAGATACGGCCTAACATACACTTAGCTTCTTTAGGTTTTAGAGGTGTCGCCAAAGCGAGCGGACACCCTTGTGTTGACTTTTTTGGTGCTCCTAAACGAATCGCCGTCAACAAGGGCTATTCAGGAACATCTCGCTTCCCTACCTTGTAGGGACGAGGCACATCCTACTATAATTCAGATTATGCGGCAAGAGCGTAATTATTTTCGCCAATTAAAAGTGTGAAACATGAGATTTACGAGCTATATCCCAGCGCTCGACATGCTTACATCGCCATTGGTCTTGCTGTCAAAACCGGTCGGCCCCGTAATGTCATTCCCGCAAAGGCAGGAATCTCCCACTTTTTTATCAAAGAACGCTTTTCGCAATACGGGCGTTACCAAAGCTTGGCTTCGCAACATTTCGGTCGGGCTATCGCCTCTATCCCTAAAGCGGTCGGCAAAGGTAACTTATATCCATCAAACAATAAAAAGTTTGCTTACCCTGCCTATTACTCTTATTTTGGTCAACAATTATACCAAAATACTATATGAAGTTCGGAATCATTAGGGAACGAAAAAATCCGCCCGATCGCAGGGTGGTGCTATCCCCAGAAGCATGCCAAAATGTCCTTTCCACATATCCAAAAGCCCAAATTTTGGTCGAATCGTCCCCAATTCGGGTGTTTTCGGACCAAGAATATACCGATAAAGGTCTAAACGTTGTCAAGGATATGGGCACATGTGAAGTACTCTTCGGTGTCAAGGAAGTACCTGTAGAGGCATTGATTCCCAACAAAAAGTATTTCTTCTTTTCCCATACCATTAAAAAACAACCCTATAACCGCGAACTCCTTCAAGCTATTTTGGAGAAGAACATCGAATTGTACGATCACGAAGTGATAACGAACCAAAAAGGGAGTAGACTTGTGGCCTTTGGCAGATATGCTGGCATCGTAGGTGCCTACAATGGATTCAGGGCCCACGGACTCAAATATGATCTGTTCCAATTACCCAAGGCGGAAAGTCTACTGGATCAACAGGCACTTATCGTCGAATTGAAAAAGATAGAACTTCCCAGCATCAAAATATTGCTGACAGGTAAAGGGAGAGTGGGCAATGGCGCGAAGGAAATGCTCGATGCCATGGGGGTAAAGCAAGTGTCTCCTGGCGAATACTTATCCGACACATTCAACGAACCTGTCTATTGCCAAATAGATGTGTCCCATTACACCAAACGTAAAGATGGAACCAAAGGCAGTAAAGCCGATTTTTTCCAAAACCCAAAATTGTATGAATCCGACTTTTTCCGCTTTGCCAAGGTAACCGATTTATATATAGCAGGTCATTTTTATGGGGATGGAGCCCCGTATCTGTATACCCGAGAAGATGCCAAACAGCCCGATTTCAACATAAAAGTAGTTGCTGATATCAGTTGCGATATCGATGGTCCAGTGGCTTCAACCATTCGCCCGTCTACCATAGCAGAACCCATTTATGGGTACGACCCCGTATCCGAAACGGAAACCGACTTTAAGAATGAAAGTGCCATTGCCGTAATGGCCGTGGACAACTTGCCTTGTGAATTGCCCCGAGATGCAAGCGTAGGTTTTGGAGAAGCATTTTCCAAGCATGTAATTCCGTCCTTCTTTAACAACGATAAGGATGGGATTCTCGATCGGGCCCGCATGACCCAAAATGGAAAGCTCACCCCTCGGTATGCCTATCTTCAAGATTATGTTGACGGAAAAGAATAGCTTTTTAGCCAAAAATGCCTTCCAGAGGTTGGTAATGCATTGCTTTTTAGTATATTGTATGTCCTAATCCTTAAAAGCCTGTGACATTTAATTGGGTGTTTTCTGGAGATGACAATCCAGCAATGCAAAGAACCTGTATCGATTTGGAATACAGCCTCAGACCTAGAATCATGCGATTCCTGTTGTCCCGATTGGATGTTGATACAGACTTTTCCTGTTTTCACTTTAATGTTGATGTGGACAAAAAATGGGTGTCTATCTCAGATAAAACCCCAAAAGAGTACGTCAGCAAAATATTGACAGGCTTTGACCAGGTAATCAACGGGTCCTCTTTTTCCTCTGTAGCTTAAACTATTCCTCCAATCTAATATCCCAAGTAACGATCGGATGCTCTTTGGGAGCAGTATAAGCCCCTAATGCTTTGAGCTTTATTTTTAGGTCGGCCTTTTTTTCCAGCGTTTTGATCTGTAGGGTTTTGGTGCCTCCGGCCGGTACTGTAAAAACCGGCGAACTGGAATAGAAGGTGTAAGGCATTTGGTTTTCGAATATCAAATCGCTGCTGGTCACATTTTTTAAGGTAATCCCTAAAATGGAAGTGTTGTTAATGTATTTGGCTTCCTCAAATTGTAATGAAGCATTGAGTAAAGGAACCAGATTTTCTTCTTTTCCAACCAAAAGCGAATTAAAAACAGCGACCGTTCTTCCTGCAAATAAGGCTTCTTTTAAGGATTCAATAGACCTTTCTTTGGCAAAAACCAAGGTTATGGGGCGGTCGTGCCCCTTTTCCACATAATCCCAATCAATAAGGCCATGTATATCGCTGGTGCCCATAATGGTCAAATTATTTTCAAGGGCTAGGGCCAATGACTCTTCAGAATAATCAACCGTATTTATGACCTCTATTCCGTGCAACTCTCCCTTTTTGATCCGCTCTTTTTGAAAATCGTCCAAAACAGGGTTTCCGCTTGGCGATTGGGCATACCATGCGGGATGGTTCCAAAATACAAAGGCATCTTGCTTTTTGGCCTCTGCAAACGATTCTTCGGCCTCGTCTTTCAAAAGTTTGTTGGCATCTGCTATAAAAATGGCATTGCTATGCCCCATGGGTGCCTGGCGGGTAATTTCGGACCCATGAACAATTAGCAGATCATGGTCTTTGGCCTCATTAAGTGCAATTTCGTACGATCTGTTCCTATTGGGGTGGGGAATATCTGCTGCGTGGGGCTGGTATTCAAGGTGTTCGGTAAGCGAAATCACATCCAAATTATCCCGAAGGGCTTCCATGACCCTAATATTGGGCCAAACATTGCCATCTGAAAAAACAGTGTGCTGGTGCAAGTCTGTTTTCAAGGTTTTGTATCCAGGTACATCAGGAAAAACAAGGGTTCTGGAACTTTGGTGCGAATGCTCTTGTGCAAATAGAGCGGAGGTTGCGAGAAATAAGGTTAGAAAAGGTTGGAGTTTCATGTTGATGGTTTTGTCAAATCTATAAAACTATATGATATGCTTCAATCGCAAGAAGTATATTTTACATACTGTTAACCTGAGGGTAAAGTAGTTACATTTTTTTTGGTATTGGTGGTATTGTTCGGAAATCACAATTAATAAATATTTAAGGTTTCCAAAAGTGGAAATAAGCAAAATCCTCACTAGGTTTGTCGGTTGTAAAAAATGGTATTCCTTGCATAAAGATTTGATCATAGCAATACTGTGGAGCCTATCTCCTTTTGGGGAGGCCAAAGTTGGCATACCCTATGGCATGTACCAAGGGGTGAACGAGTATATGGTTTTTATAGCCTGTTTTTTGGCCAATGTATTGGTGTTCCCCATTATGATGTTTTTTTTGGAGCACATCAATCGGTATTTGATCAGATGGCGATTCTATAAAAAGTCTGCTGTTTATGTGGGCCAAAGGGCCAAGAAAGGGTCTGGGAAAAAGGTACAGCGGTTTGGTTTTTTGGGCATTGTCCTGTTCGTAATGATTCCTTTGCCAGGTACAGGTGTATATGCGGGCAGTATAGCGGCGTACCTTTTCAAAATGAAAAAACGGGAGGCCTTTGCAGCCAATACCATCGGAATCTTCTTTTCCTCTGTAATTGTTTGGGTTACCACTTTATTGTCCTTGGAAGGCGTTAAATAACATTGCAAACGAGGCATTTTTGGATTTTTTAATACTCCATTATGCTTGGATTTGTTTATTTTGCTTGTGATCAATGACGTTTCTTTAACCATAAAACACATATATGGCTTCAGGTTTTTTTGCTGTTTTGGATGATATTTCTGCACTTATGGACGATGTGGCTTCCATGAGCAAGATTGCGACCAAGAAAACAGCAGGCATTTTGGGTGATGATTTGGCGGTAAACGCCGAAAAAGCGACCGGTTTTTTGTCCAACAGGGAAATTCCTGTGCTTTGGGCCATAACCAAAGGTTCCTTTTTAAATAAACTGATCATTCTCCCCATCGCATTTTTATTGAGTGCCTATCTTCCGACCGCAATTACAATCATACTTATTTTAGGAGGGGTGTACCTTGCGTATGAAGGAGCGGAGAAAGTATATGAGTACCTTTTTCATCGTAAGGAGGAAGGACATGCGGAAGACCCCATTGATATTCCCGAAGAAGAACTGCCCGAACTGGAGCAAAAAAAAATAAAGCAGGCCATTGTTACCGATTTTATACTTTCCATTGAAATTGTCATCATTGCATTGAGCACCGTGGTCAACGAAACGCTGACCATTCGAATTGCAACCGTTTCCGTGGTGGCACTGCTGGCCACCGTTGGTGTGTATGGCGTGGTGGCATTGATCGTTCGGATGGACGATTATGGGTACAGACTTATTCGTCTCAACGATCGTGACGATAGTTTTTCTGACAAAGTGGGCGGGGTGTTGGTGAATGCACTGCCCCATATCATAAAGGGCCTTTCAATTGTAGGTACCCTGGCATTGCTATTGGTGTCCGGGGGGATATTCAATCACAACATAGATTATCTTCATCATCTGTTACCTGGTCTTCCAAGCTTATTGAAAGATTTTCTGGTCGGGCTGGTCATAGGTTTTGTAGCTGTTTTTTTAATGAAATTGTTAAAAAAACTATTCAAAAGCAAATAGGATACCGCTACGGAAATTGTATATGAACCCAGCAGAAGATTACATTCTTAATCAACCCGAACCGTTCAAAAGCATTTTGATCCAATTACAAGTGTTGGTGGAAACCACAGTGCCCGAGCTAAGGCTGGACTTCAAATATAGGTTGCCATTCTATTACTTGAACGATAGACCCTTCTGTTACTTCAATGCCTCCCGCAAAAAAGGCCATGTGGATATGTGCCTTTGGAATTCGGCACACCTTACCGTCCATTTGGATAAATTGGTGACCGATGGCAGAAAAGTAATGAAGTCCCTACGGTATTTTAATATGGACGAAATTGACGGCAAGATTGTTGTTGAACTATTACGGGAAGCCAAATCCGTTAACCACAAAGGATTTTACAAGAGCTAGCTTTTGCTCGGAACCAGTCCGGACCTTTTGGTTGTCAGTTTAAAGAAGGCAATCCAAAGGGAAACAATAGCTAAAAGCAACCATAGCAGATCCACCAAAAGAATTTGCTGATGTCCATTTTGATAGGCTGTCCATAACCAATTTCCCGTGGCAATTCCGTTAGCGATCGGAACCAATAAACCCAAAATTCCTCCTGAAATCAATGTCCATTTGTTGGTGAAGGCGATATCCTTTTTAAGGATAAAGAACACCGTGGCCACCAACCAGATGGGGAAATACGTTTGGTAGAGGAAGCCCATGTTCACTTCTGGGGCAAACTTTACAATAATGAATTCCAAAGCGGTAACGGGAAGCAAGCTAAGGCATATCGCCATATACCAATTGGCAACTTGCCTATTGAACTTACGACGCTTTTCCGGGATGTTCTTTTTGTCCCGTGCCACTAACCATATCATAATTCCTGAGAGTATAACAAAGCACGAGACCAACCCAAGGATAAAAGAAATTACACGTAACCCATAACCGGCGTAATCGCCAAAATGTAGGCGGAACATCATGTTTTTTACCCCATCCAAGTACGAATTGTTGGTGGTGGGTACCTTTTCTTGGGCAATAGAGCCATCTGCTACTTTATAAATACGATATCCCAAACCATTCAGTTTGGTTTTGTAACCAAGATATCCGCTGATGGCGGCATGCATATTTTTGTCTCCGTAGTTAAAAATGTGGGTTTCCGTCACTCTAAAATCGCCCCAATCTGCCTTCATTTCATCCACATATTGGTCTAAATTGATGGTGTTGGCCAATTTTTCGTTCTGAAATTCGTAAACTGGATGGTTGTATTCCAGGTCTTCGTACAATTTGTTCTGGTCTCCATCATATAGTCCCATCACAACCGGAAGAATCAAAATACCTTTGAGCAAAAAGAAAGCTCCGGTAACCGCATATACGAACTGGAACGGGAACCCTATCACTCCCAAGGCCGTATGGGCATCGGTCCACATGGTTTTGAGCTTGGCCCAAGGCCGGAAGGTGTAAAAGTTGGAAACGATCTTGTTCCAATGCACCAAGATTCCTGTTATAATGGCAAATAGAAAGAAGAATGCCACCAATCCCGCCAAATATCTCCCGTAGGGGTAGGGAATTTGGTCTAAAAAGTGCAGTCGGTAAAGGAACTCCCCCAAATGATAGTTGTCTGCATAGGTTTCCGTTTTGGTTTTGGCAACGGGATCCAAATAAAAGAATACAGGAGCCCGATCATCTTCCGAAGCCAGCGAATCTTTGGATGCACCTAGATTAACTGAAATACTTCTATCGTTGTAATAATGCCGCAGTTCCACATCACGACCATACAGGTTATATGCTTCGGAAAGATCGTTAAGGTGACCGTCGATGTCACTGGGCAGGGCATCTTCTTGGCTAACGGTGTGCCCACGTTGCCAATTGGCGATCTCGTCCCTAAAAAAGGAAAAAGAACCTGTAAAGAAAATTACATAAAGAGCAACGCTGATTACAATACCGCTTACAGTATGGGTATGGAACAGAATGTTGTAGATACGGTTTCCCATAGTTTTATATGATCGGGTTGGTTTGGTTTCCGAAATAGCATGCGACGCCGAGCACTATACTGGCCAAAAGATAAATGCCCCAAACTTTCCAGCCATTTTTGCCCATAAAGGCAACTACCATTAAAACCGCCCATAAAACAAAGGCCGAAAATGTACTGGTAATGATCACGGCTACATGGTCGAACCAACTGGCCAAGGCCATGTGAAACATAATCGCAACAATAAATCCACCGAATATGGCGGCGGATATTTTGGCAAATCGTTGCCATGGTGATGGGGTCAGGTATTTTTTATTGGCGGGCATAGTTTAAAACAATAGCGTTTCGAAAATAAGGGAGCAAGCAAATATCAAGGTTAAAAAGGTGTAGTTCAACAATCGCAATGGCGCTAGCAGTATCACCAAACTGGCAACCGTCATCAAAACAATAAAAAAGGTAAATGTTCCAGAGCCAAAGCCCCAATAAAAACAGCTAAGCCCCAATGATAAGATCATTAGGGCCAAACTGGCATATTGAGATGCTCTTTTATGCGTACCAGTCCATTTCTCCAAGCCTAGTGTATCTACGGCAGCCATTTTTTGGGATGTACGGTACAGCAGATAAAAAGCTAGAAAAGTGAGAAAGGTAATCCCGGTGGCCATAGGTTATCGTTTTATACAATAGGTGGCGCAGTGCCAAATAAATTCGTAGTCATCACCATTATAAGTGCCTGGAATTTCTTCCTTGGTCGTGGTCTCCACAATGTATTTGGTGTTCCATGGCAGGGCAAAGGAAACCTCTCCATTGTCGTCGGTGTACAATGTTTTGGACCAAAGGTCGGAAACATAGACCTTAAGTTCGTTTTTGGCCAATGGCTTTCCTTTGTACACTACTTGAAGCTTGATTTCCTCCCCATCATTTTCCAATTGCTTCACTACAATTCCTTCAGGATTTGCGGTTTTTGTGTCACCATCTGTTCCTACTAGAACCTTGGCCGTTGAATGATAGTGTGTCTTGAAAATGCCGAAGTCGTATTCGGTATAATCAATCACATCAATCTCATTGTTGTTCAAGGCGATGGTGTACACGCCGTTTTTTGATGGTGTAAAGCTGGCAAGGTAATGGTCTTCCTTGGCTTCCGTACTCAATTCAGTTTTTGTGCCATCCGGAGCAATGACCCATAATGTGAATTTTGAAACCAAGGGAAAAGCTTCTCCCTTCACTTTTTCAATAACACCATAGGTGTATTCGCCATAATGGACGCGGATTTCTTGTTTTTGACCAAGTTTTCCGTTGCCGTTGGTCTCAATCCACAGGTAATGTGCGGAGGCAGACAATACGGGCAAAGTGATGAGTAATAGGGTTACGATTAGTTTTTTCATCTTGTTTTATTAAAATTTATAAGTGAAGTTGGCAGAAACACTTCTCAAGTTTTGCGGACTGATGGTGGACCAACCTTTGTAATAGTCCTTGTTGGCTATGTTGTCCAACTTCAAAGTGATTCTGAAATCCCTTGCATCGTAAAAGGTTGATGCATTTAGAATGGTGTACCCATCAATGGCGAACGTACCATTGGTTCTATTGAAGATTTTGTTCTCACTGGCGTAGTTACCTCCAAATCCAAGGCCAAAGTTTTCCAATGTGCCTTGTGTAAATCGGTAGCTGGCCCAAACATTGGCCAAGTTCATGGGGCCTGCGCTTTCTGGTCTAAAACCTGTAAAACTGGCATTTCCTTCCACCAATTTGCTGTCGTTGTAGCTGTATCCCGCCACAATGTTCAATCCATCAATGGGAGAGGCAGTTATGCTGGCCTCAAAACCTTTACTGGTCTGTTCTCCATCTTGAGTATAGAAATAGTTGTCGGCATCGGTATCGATTCGTTGTGCCATATCACTCACGCTAATATCGTAGTAGCTGAAAGTTGCGGAAAGCCTATCGTTGAACAAGTTCAACTTGGTACCCATCTCAAACTGGTTGGCGTGCTCTGGGTTCAAAGCTCTCACGGATGTATTTCCATTTGATAATTCAGTAACAGGGGCCACGTTGCTGAACCCGTTCATATAATTCGCAAAAAGGGATACTTTGTTTAAAATAGGCTGATAAACCAATCCGAACTTTGGTGAAAAGGCGGTCTGATTGTACCCGTCATTGGAAAAACGGTCCACACGCAAACTGGCCATTGCGGACAATTCTGGCAATAGATTGATCACGTTGGAGGCATAGGCACTGAAAATTTCCTGTTCAGCCTCGCTAAATTGTGCTCCCGGATTGGCCAAAGTTGCTATCCCTGCGTCGGCACCTGCCTGTGTCAACACACCGGAATCGTACAAACCTGTTCCCATGGGAGTGCCAAAAGCATTGTGAAGAGCTGGAACCACCGCTTGGAATTCATCTACATTTCTTCCTACGTAGACAAAACCTTGGTTCCCATAGCCCGTACTGTTGTTGATGGTTCTGGTTTTAAGGTAATCCAATCCTACGACCAAACGGTTGCGCATGGTTCCGATAGTAAAATCTCCGATAAAGTTTTGTTGGATGTCGGTTCCCAACGTCTCGGAATTTTGGTTGCTTGTGTAGCGTGCCAAAATAATACCATCGGAAATAGGGTTTTCTGAAAGACCTTCTGCCGTTGTGGTTACTTCGTACAAGTAAGAGTAATATCCGTCTGACTTTGCATTGGATCTTGAGATTACCGTCTGGGAGGTCCAGGAATCACTCAAAATATAGTTCATCTGGCCTTGCAGACTATACGTTGGTGTATCGATATACAAGTCGTTGCTGGTGTAGGAACGTTTAAAATCATAACCCAATTCATCCAAGTTGGTCACACGTAGTGGCGAACCACGATCTAGGAACAACATGGTTTGATTGGTGCTCCTACCATTGTAAAATTCAGTGTTTATGTTGAACGAAAGTCTGTCACTTGCCTGAAATGCCAATGATGGTGCAAAAAAGAAGGACTTTCTAAATCCGGCATCCTGGTAGCTGTTTTGGGTATGGTAAGCAGTATTAACGCGAAGTGCAATATTGTTTTGGTCGCCCAAAGTGGTGTTTACATCTGCACTCACTCGGTTCAATCCGTAGCTGCCTGAAGTGTATGAGATATTTCCTCCAAAACCGTAGAATGGTTTTTTGGTGTTGATGTTGATCAAACCTCCGTAAGAAATAAGGCTGCTACCGTACAAAGTTCCGGAAGGACCTTTGATTACCTCGATGGATTCAATATTTGCTGGATCTGGGCTGCCGTTGGTCAAACCGGGCAAGCCGTTGATCATTGTGGGCTGCACCGCAAAACCACGCAATGAAAAATAACCAGCGCCGTCGCTTCCTCTTCCCGTAGATTCCCAAAGCTTATCGATCCCAGGTGCATTTTTAAGGGCGTCATCAAAATTGGTAACGACCTGATCTTGCAATAATTCAGTTGAGATGGAATTGTAAACCTGAGGGTTTTCGATGTCCTTGAGGGGCATTTTTGACACATAGACACTTCCTTTGCGCGAGAATTTGTTGGTTTGATTCCCCTCGACTACAACCTCATTGAGCTGTTCTTGCCTTTCCACCAAATTGATGGTCTGTATGTTGGTGGTTTGGTTAGCGTAAACGGTTACGGTTTTGTTCTGTGTGCCAAAACCTACCATCGAAAACGTTAAGGTGTAGGAGCCAGGGGCAAGGTTTGAAATTTCGTATTCCCCGGAATAGTCCGTATTTGTACCTAAACTGGTGTTGGACACCGCAATATTGACATTGCCAAGTGGGTTGTTTCTTTGATCGGTTACCTTTCCTTTTAAATTTCCAGTTTGTGCCTGAGAAGTGAAAAAAGCAGCGAAACTAAGAATGAGTAATATATGTTTCATTTTATTTGTAATTGGTCTAAATAAGTTTGAGCTGCAAATGTATGTTCCACTGCTAAATCAAGCAAAAAATATTTAGACTAATTATAAATAAAGTTTTTGTAAGTGATTTAAATTGTTGATTTACAGAGTTGTGAAATCAAAATTTTAACAATTTAAAGCGTAGTTATAGTGAATTGATGGTCTTTCGGATGGCTGTTAAGTCCGTCAATAATTTTTCCAATAAACTTAAATCCAGCATATTGGCGCCATCACTTTTGGCGTTTGAGGGGTCAAAATGCGTCTCCATAAAAATACCGTCAACACCAGCGGCAATTCCTGCTCGTGCCATAGTTCCGATCAACGCAGGTCTACCGCCTGTAACTCCCGAAGATTGGTTGGGTTGTTGTAAGGAATGTGTAACGTCCAGTACCACCGGGGCGTATTGTTTCATGGTGGGCACACCACGAAAATCCACGATCATGTCTTGATATCCGAACATGGTTCCGCGATCGGTGATCCAAACCTGTTCATTGCCGGAATCGGTTACTTTTTTTACGGCGTGTTGCATGCTTTCAGGGCTCATAAACTGACCCTTTTTCAAGTTGACCACTTTGCCTGTTTCGGAAGCAGCTACCACTAAATCCGTTTGTCTCACCAAAAAGGCAGGGATTTGGAGTACATCCACATATTCTGCGGCCATTGTGGCATCGGAAATTTCATGGATGTCTGTGATCGTAGGAACTTTGAACGTTTCGGAAACCTTTCTCAAGATCTTAAGTGCCTTTTCATCGCCAATTCCAGTAAAAGAATCAATCCGGCTTCGGTTCGCCTTTTTAAAACTCCCTTTAAAAACATACGGAATGTTCAGTTTGTCCGTAATACCGACCACTTTTTCGGCAATTTGCATGGCCATATCTTCTCCCTCAATGGCGCAGGGGCCTGCCAGCAAGAAAAAATTATCGCTGTCCGTGTGTTTTATCTGTGGAATTTTGGTGATGTCCATTTCTTAAAGTTTGAACAAATATACTATTAAACGATGGTATCCTTTTTAGATTTATCCACATAAACCATCAACCATGAAGTTTAAATTCGTTTTTATTGCCCTGTGTTTTATTTCTTCTTTTTCCCATGCCCAATGGCAGGAAAGGGGCAGTACTTTTGATTTAGCACATCTGGAGCGCCATCAATTTAAGGTCGATTTGCTGAGCCCGGGATTTACCTATGAATTGGGTCTTTTTAAAGACCAGGGTATTTCCACCAACTTGGGTTTGGCCACCGCCCACGTACGAAGAGGGTTATGTTTTTGGGCTGGCATCCAACAACCGCTCCTATAGGTATTACCATAATTTTTAATAGGAGGGAGCGGCTCAACAAAAACACCACTGGCAATTCGGGAAACTATATCGCCGCGGCTCAGGCCATTTTCTTTTCGCAACTACGAATTTCCAAGGATGTAGAAGGCCCGGACGATTTTAATCTCGGTTTTTACGGAATGGCCTACGGTGTTCAGCGTACCTGCCCAAAAGGCTTTAATTTTAATCTGGAACTTGGCGCAGGATATTACAAAGGAGATGGTGTGCCCGATGGCTATGGACCCCTAATCAACTTTACTTTTGGGTGGGTAGCTACCAAAAGAAAGAAAAAAGATCCATACTTTGATTAAATTAAGCCATGTAAACATACTATTTTGACAAAGTTGGGGTTATACTATTACCTAATTAACCTACAATGCGTCGCTTACTACTTTTGGCATTTCTGTCCGCAGGATGTTTTGTACGTGCCCAATACGGTACAAACTGCGAAATCCGTCAGTTTAAGCTCAATGCCATTAATCCGGGTATCGAGTACGAAATGGCTTTGGGCGTAAACAGCACCTTGGATATTCGAGTGGCCTACCAAGCGGCATTGGAGCCTGCCAGCTCACAACCGTTGGAAGATTTCGATTTTTTCCCCGCCATGACCGTTCAGAACAGATATTATCACAACCTAAATAGTAGAGAAAGGCGCAGAAGATCCATTTATGGAAATTCGGGAAATTACATAGCACCCACTGCGGCCATCTTTTCTCCAGGAGACCGTTTGGTGGAGGGGCAAATAGTGGATGGTATTCACGGCTACGGCGGATTGGTTTACGGGGTTCAGCGTAGTTATGATTCGGGTTTTAGTTTCTCTATAGATGCGGGTGCGGGCTATTATATGGGGCCGTTCAAAGGAACCGTTCAACCCGTGGTGAACCTGAGTATTGGTTGGATTATAAGCGAAAAACGCTGGTGTGTGGGTCTGTAGATTCGGAACTCCCACTAAATCAATAAGATAAAAATAACATTTAGGTGTGTTGCACAACAAAAAATAGCAGTATCTTTGCAGGCTTAAAATTTAGGTTATGTCCAAAATCAAAAACATTGCTATCATTGCGCACGTAGACCACGGTAAGACTACCTTGGTCGATAAAATTATGTACCATTGCCAGTTGTTCCGAGATAACGAGAACAAAGGCGACCTGATATTGGACAACAACGACCTGGAACGGGAACGCGGCATTACCATCGTTTCCAAGAACGTTTCCGTTGTTTACAAAGACACTAAGATCAATATTATAGATACCCCTGGTCACGCCGATTTCGGTGGTGAGGTGGAGCGTGTTTTGAACATGGCCGATGGGGTATTGTTGCTGGTGGATGCCTTCGAAGGCCCAATGCCACAGACCCGTTTTGTGCTTCAAAAAGCGATTGACCTTGGTCTGAAGCCTTGCGTGGTAATCAACAAAGTTGATAAGGAAAACTGTACCCCAGAGGAAGTGCACGAAAAAGTGTTCGACCTTATGTTTGAATTGGGTGCGGAAGAATGGCAATTGGACTTCCCTACCGTTTATGGTTCCGCAAAGAACAACTGGATGGGCGAGGATTGGAAAGAGCCCACCGAAAACATTGAGCCGTTACTGGATATGGTCATTGAACATGTTCCGGAATTTAAGCCACAAGAAGGTACAACCCAAATGTTGATCACTTCGTTGGACTTTTCTTCATTTACCGGAAGAATTGCCATTGGTAGATTGCAAAGAGGTAAACTTCGTGAGGGACAACAGGTTTCTTTGGTAAAAAGAGATGGTTCGATTGTGAAAACCAGAATCAAAGAACTTTTTACGTTCGAAGGTCTTGGTCGCTTAAAAGTAGAGGAAGTAGCTGCAGGGGATATTTGTGCCATTGTGGGAATGGAGGGATTTGAGATCGGTGATACCGTTGCGGATCTTGAGAATCCTGAAAAACTAAAGACAATCGCTATTGATGAGCCTACCATGAGTATGCTTTTCACGATCAACGATAGTCCGTTTTTTGGTAAGGATGGAAAGTTTGTTACTTCCAGGCACATTAAAGAACGTCTGGAAAAGGAATTGGAGAAAAACTTGGCGCTTCGCGTTCAGGAAACTGACAGTGCCGACAAGTTTTTGGTGTACGGACGTGGTGTATTGCACCTTTCCGTTTTGATAGAGACTATGCGTCGCGAAGGCTACGAACTGCAAATTGGTCAGCCACAGGTAATCATCAAGGAGATTGATGGCGTAAAATGTGAGCCAGTGGAAAACTTGACCATCGATTTACCGGAAGAAGTATCTGGTAAAGCTGTGGAAATGGTGTCTATCCGTAAAGGAGAAATGACCAGTATGGAAGCCAGAGGTTCCCGAATGGTTTGTGAATTTATCATACCTTCCAGAGGAATCATCGGTCTTAGAAACCAATTGTTGACAGCTACAGCAGGTGAGGCCATTATGGCGCACCGATTTTTGGAGTATCAACCCTTAAAAGGTGATATTCCACAACGATTGAATGGTTCTTTGGTGTCTATGGAAAACGGAACGGCCATTCCTTATTCCATTGACAAACTTCAGGATAGAGGTAAATTCTTTGTAGATCCAGGAGAAGATATTTATGAAGGTCAGGTAATCGGTGAGAACTCTCGTCAAGATGATATGACAGTGAACGTTACAAAGACCAAAAAACTATCCAATGTCCGTTCTTCCGGGGCCGATGATAAGGCCAAGATTGTGCCAGCCATCAAATTTTCCTTGGAAGAAGCTTTGGAATACATCCAAAAGGATGAATACGTTGAGGTAACGCCAAACCACTTGAGGATTAGAAAAATATACCTAAAAGAGGTGGACAGAAAAAGAAACAAAGTAGTGTAATCAAGAACAACTTTAAAATTTAGGAAAGCGGGTGAGGAAACCAGTTCTTCATTCGCTTTTTTTTATTTAAAGATGAGGTCTCTGTCATTCCGTGCTTCGACACGGAATCCGTTTTTGTTGAACATAGAAATCAGATTCTTGAGATTATTCACTAGGTCCGGAATAACAAAAGGCTAAGTGATTTTTAGCCAACCCGCGTTCCGGACGGGCAGGTTGAAAAGAGTTTAAATGAGTTCATTGTCAGGAGCGAGGAATGTAATAATATGGATTAAAATTCCTTGACCAAATAGATTATTGGTGAAACTCGTGCAAAACATTGGTTCTGCACCGAAAAACAGTGGAAACCTTGACCCCTAAAATCCTGAATCCTAAAAAATTAATGCAAGTGTCCATGGTGCTGCTCACGTAAACAAGATACGGCAGCTCCAATAATTCCGGCGTGGTTCATAAGTTCGGCCTTTACCACATTGGTCTCAATTTTGATGTGATGACTGAATTCCTCCCATTTTTTGGAGGTCCCGCCCCCAACGATTATAAGATCTGGACAAACAATGAGTTCCACCAATTTTAAAAACTTATTGAAGCGTTTGCCCCATTTTTTAAAACTGAGATCTTCTTTTTCTTTGGCAGACGCAGCCGCCCATTTTTCAATCTTCTTAAATTTCTTGTAAGGAATCTGGCCCAATTCAAAATTGGGGATAAGTATGCCGTTGTAAAAAGCGCCGCTGCCCAGTCCGGTCCCAATGGTGATCATAACCACCAATCCATCTTTTCCTTTGCCTACCCCATAGTTCATAGAGGCATATCCGGCAGCATCGGCATCATTCAAAACAGTAAATTCATTACCGGTGTATTCGGTAAAAAGTTCGTCAATATTCACGCCGACCCAACTTGGGTCCAAGTTTCCCGGAGATTTGCATATCCCGTTTTTGACGATGGATGGAAAACCACAGCCCACAGGGCCTTTATAATTAAAGTGGTCCACAATTTCGGCCACCACTTTGGCCATGTCTTTTGGTTTTTTTGATTTTGGGGTCGGAATTCGAAAACGTTCGGTCAACATTTCACCGGTTTCGGCGTTTACCAAGGCACCTTTTATGCCCGATCCGCCTATATCTATACCAAGAATTTCCATATATAGGAAGCAATATTAGTTTGAACAAAGTAACAAAAACTTTTGGTGATCAGGTAATTGCATTGAAAATCAATGAGCTACATGTATATTTTGATGATCATATCGCTTTTTGGATGACTTCAAAAACTTTACTGCCATCACATTTCAGGGTTTTGTGCGGATATTTTAGGATAAGGGCATAATCGTGCGTGGCCATGATGATGGTGCGCCCGTTTTGGTTGATACCCTGTAATACTTTCATTACCTCTACACTGGTCTGTGGGTCTAAATTCCCGGTGGGCTCATCGGCCAAAATAAGTTCTGGGTCGTTCAAAAGGGCACGGGCAATGGCAATACGTTGTTGCTCCCCACCGGAAAGTTCGTGCGGAAACTTAAAACCTTTGGTTTTCATGCCTACTTTGTTCAGCACCTCCTCTATTTTTTCGTCCATTTTGGAAGCATCCGTCCATCCGGTCGCCTTCAGTACAAAGCGGAGATTGTTGTTCACGTTTCGGTCTGGCAGTAACTTGAAATCCTGAAAAACAATACCCAGTTTTCTACGTAAAAAGGGAATGTCTTTTTCTTTGAGTGTTTTTAGGTCAAAATCCACAACTTCCCCTGAACCTTGTTTCAACGGGAGATCCGCATAAAGCGTTTTCATAAAACTACTTTTCCCGCTACCGGTTTTTCCTATCACATAAACAAATTCCCCTTTTTTAACCTCAAGGTCAATATTGTTGAGAACCAAGTTCTCGTTTTGGAATACGGCTACGTCCTTTAATTTAACAATGGTCTCGGGCATAATTTCAATTCAAAAGCTACACAAAAGTATTTGAAATTAAGCGATCAACATCAAAATTTATGGTTAAAGCTTATTTTTTGTAAAAATAAAAGGCATCACTTCGTCCAAATCTTAGTGTTCAGGTTGAGGTCTTCCATAATGTCTATTTTCCGGAAAAGCACTCCTTGGTTCATGTTATAGAACTGTTTCCTTGACTTGTCCTTAACAAAAGGGTTGTGCCTTGCCGGCAATTCGCTGTTTGCGATATTCCGGGCATCAATCTGTTTGTTTGCATCAAAATGGAATGTGGGAACAATTTTTTCCAAAAGAGCCTCCGGAATTTCTTTCTCAACAGCCAGGTACTTTCTTTTTTGGGAGCTGGCCATCGCATATACGGCATGGAACGCACCAATGAACAAAAGCATCGGCGTTTGCAGGGATGTGAGCCATATTTCATTTTGGTGCATACCCCCGAACCATTCGATAAAATTGTAACTGAACAAGTACGATAAAAGCGGAAGGACTATGATGCTACTTAAAAATAAAAGCATAAATAGGGAACTTACCGTCTTGTATCTGCGATATTTTTTGTGGGCGGTTCAGCTTTTTCCAGTAAGGGGAGCAATTGTTTTTTGATGCTACCAAAGGCTACCATAAAACGCGAGCTTTAGATGGTACCTTGGTAACTTCGGCATCCGAAGGCTCTATGGTAAACATGGTTTTTTGGATGTATCCGGTAAATTTGGCAACAATGTTGGGTGGAAACATCTCCAAAGCGGTGTTGGAAGCATATATCGCTGTATTGTAAGACCGTCTTGCAGCGTAAAGTTGTTCCTCCACTTCATTTAAACCGCTCTGTAACAAAAGAAAATTTTCACCGGCCTTAAGATCTGGGTAAGCCTCAACGGATACTTGGAGTTTTCCCAATTTACCGCCCAACCGGTCTTCGAGTTGTATTCTCTCGCGATCCTATACCTTTTGATCGACTATTTGCTGCCTTAACTTCGTAATGTCCGTCAGGAGTTGCTTTTCGTGTTTCATGTAGCCTTTTACGGTATTCACGAGCTGCGGAATCAGGTCCGTTCTTTTCTTGAGCATTACATCAATGCTACTGTAGGGGCCTCTTCGGTCTTGTTCTTTTTGCTGACCAGATTGTTGTATATAAATATAAAGAGCAACGAAAAGACCGGCACAATAATAATTAAGTAGGTCACAATAAAAAATTTACATTGAACACTTGGAACAATCTCAGGATTGTCCTTTTTTCAAAGCTGAAGGGGTTAACGCTTTAATTCTAAATGTTGAGGTTTGAACTTGTTGTTTTAAAAACAGATTCCATCTCCTTGAACAAAAGGCGGATTGTATTTAAATGTGTGTTTTGAAACGATTGGCCAGTGGGGTTGTCTGGCAACTTGGTGGTAAAAGTAACAATAAATGGATTTTGTATAAGCAGATATCCGTAAATTTCGGCAAATGACATTTTAAATATACTTTGGCTTTAATTTTGACGTTATGAGTAAAGTCAATCGAGAACAGCGTAGAACACTATGAATCGAAAAAACCTCTTTATTTTTCCCATTTTAATGGGAAGTTTTTTTGTGCTCTCAGCACAGGAAACCAAGATCTATACACACGAAAACAAAGCCTATCAAGATGCTTTGGCGCTCTATAATAATGAGCAGTACCAAGCCGCGCAAAACATTTTTGAGTCCGTAAAGGCCAATACCAAAGATGGTGAGACCGAAGCCAATAGCGCATATTATGCCGCTAATGCCGCGATTCGACTGAACCAGCGTGGAGCCGATAAAATGATGGAAGATTTTGTGGAGCGTTATCCTACATCCACAAAGCGAAACTCTGCATTTCTTGACGTGGCCGATTACTATTTTGAGACAGGAAAATATCCTTACGCTTTAAAATGGTACAAAAAAGTGGACGAAAACTCCATGCCATATTCTGAGCGCGACCGTTTTAATTTTAACAACGGATACGCTTTGTACGCATCTAAACGTCCAAAGGAGGCCGAACGCTATTTGAACAAGGTCACCACCTCCCAAAAATATGGTTCGCAGGCCAAATATTATTTGGGGTATATTGCCTATGAGCAGGACGACTATAATTCTGCAAGCGCCCGGTTCGACCAAATTCAGGACCCCGAATTGCTCGATGAAAAGCTGTCCTACTATCAAGCCGACCTTAATTTTAAACTTGGCAAGTTTGAAGAGGCCATCGCCGTGGCCAAAAAACAATTGCCAAAATCCAACCGTCAAGAAGTTTCGGAACTCAACAAGATCATTGGTGAGAGTTACTTCAATTTGGAACAATATGCCGAGGCCATTCCCTATTTGGAAGCATACAAGGGCAAGCGTGGCAAATGGAACAATACCGATTACTATCTGTTGGGTTACAGCCATTACAAGTTGGGCGATTATCAAAAAGCCATCCAGCAATTCAATAAAATTGTAGGCGGAAGCAATGCGGTTTCCCAAAATGCATACTATCACTTGGCGGAGTGCTATTTGAAGTTGGATAAAAAGTCAGAAGCCTTGAACGCGTTTCGAAATGCTTCCCAAATGGAGTTCAGCCCAGAAATCCAAAAAGATGCTTGGTTGAACTATGCCCGTTTGAGCTACGAAATAGGTAATGCTTACGAACCCGTTCCACAGGTGTTGACAACCTATCTGGAAACTTATCCAAAGGATGGGCATCAATTGGAGATTCAAGAACTTTTGGTGGACTCCTACATTACCTCCCGAAATTTTGAAGGTGCTATGCAGCTTTTAGAAGAAAATCAAAATTACGCGAGCAAAGAAACCTATCAAAAAGTGGCCTACTATCGTGGAGTTGAACTTTTTATAGATGGTGATTATGAAGAAGCTTGGGAACGGTTGGATAAATCCTTGGAAAGTGCGGAGAACCCCAATTTTGAAGCTCGTGCCCTGTATTGGAGGGCAGAATCTGCCTACAGGTTAAACCGTTTCGAGGAGGCCTTGGTCGATTTTGTCAAGTTTCAAAATTCACCCGTGGCAAAATCGCTTCCGGAATATGATCAATTGGATTACAATTTGGGATATTCCTATTTCAAATTGAAAGATTACAATAATGCCATATCCTATTTTAAAAATGTGGTCAACTCCAATGCTATTGACGGCCAAAGAAAGAATGACGGATATCTGCGCTTGGGGGACAGCTATTTTGTGACCAGCAAATACCAATTGGCGCAGAAGGCTTACGATGCTTCATCAAAAATGAACGGCCCCGAACGGGATTATGCCGCATTCCAGAAAACACTATGTGATGGATTTTTGGGCAATAATTCAGCAAAAATCGATGGATTGAATGAATTTTTGACGATGTACCCAAGCTCATCATTGCGCGATGATGTCTTGTTTGAATTGGGGAATTCCTATATCAACAACAACCAAGAAAGTTTAGGACTTCAAACCTACGACCGTATTGTGGATGAATTTTCGGGCAGCAAGTTTGCGCCACGAGGATTACTGCGGTCTGGATTGGTCTATTACAATTCCAGTCGAAACGAGCAAGCGTTGGACAAGTTAAAAGAGGTGGTTCAAAAATACCCCAACACCCAAGAAGCCAAACAAGCCGTTGCTACAGCCAAATTGGTTTATGTGGACGAAGGTCGGGTAAGCGAATATGCCGCTTGGGCGCGGAACTTGGATTTTGTTGAGGTAACGGATAGGGAACTTGACAATGCCAGTTTTGAATCTGCTGAAAGAAAACAAATCGAAGGTAAAACTCCGGCCGCCATTCGCGGCTACGAGGATTATTTGAAAGAGTTCCCCAACGGATTGCACGCCCAGAACGCCAATTTTGCTTTGGCACAACTTTATTTTGCAAACGGCGAAAAAGAAAAGGCGCTGCCAAAATACAAAGCCGTTGCCGATGGGGGCAATGGGGAGTATACCGAACAGGCCTTGACCCGTGTTTGTGAAATTTATGTGGAAAAACAAGATTACAACAGTGCTATTCCGTATTTGAAAAGATTGGAAAACACGGCAGATATTTCTGAAAACAAAACCTTTGCCCAATCCAATTTGATGAAAGGTTTTTATGGTCAAAAAGAGTATTCGCAGGCCATAGCCTATGCCGAGGAAGTGTTGAACGCCCCTAAAATCGATGACCGCATCAAGAGTGATGCGCAGATTATGATAGCGCGTTCTGCCATTGCCACCGATAATGAAAGTTTGGCAAAAACGGCTTACCAAGATGTGAAGAAGATAGCTTCTGGAGAACTCGCTGCCGAAGCTTGGTACTACGATGCCTATTTTAAAAATAAGGAACAGGCCTATGAGGCTTCCAATGAGTCCGTTCAAAAATTGGCCAAGGATTATGCTGCCTACAAAGAGTGGGCAGGAAAGGGGTTGGTGATCATGGCCAAGAATTTTTACAACTTGGGAGATGCCTTTCAGGCCACCTATATTCTGGAAAGCGTAATTACCAACTTTTCGGAATTTGATGAAATCGTTTCGGATGCACAAACTGAACTGGCCACGATCAAAGCCAAAGAAGCCGAAAGCAATTCATCCGTAGACCCCAACGAAAACTAAACGAGACACAGCATGCGAAAGAGAACCTATATATTTTCATTACTTTTTTTGAGCCTTTGCGGAGCCGTTATCGCCCAAGAAGAAGATAGCATTGGTACGGAAACGGTAACGGTGGTAAAGCCGTATTCCCCTACCGTTTCGGATGCCTTTAAGATTAAATCGTCTCCATCCTTGAACGATTCCATTGTGCTTCAAAAGAAGAAGATCAATTACAGCATATTTTCCGTTCCAGTGGCATCAACCTTTACCCCTGCGAAGGGCAAGGCCTCGGGCGTGGAAAAAACACCACCGCCCACCTTGTACAATTCGTATGCATCGGTTGGTTTGGGCAATTACAACAATGCTTTGGTGGATTTTTATACCAGTAGGGATTTTAACAGGGGAGAGGATCTGTTGGACTTTGGTCTTTCCCACAACTCATCACGTGGCGATTTGGACTCTACACCCTTGGAAACCGATTTTTACGACACCAAATTGAATGCTTCCTATACCAAAAAGGACCGTTATATGGATTGGGGCGCGGCCATTGGGCTACAGCACCAGCTTTACAATTGGTATGGAATTCAGAGTGATTTGTTCAGTGAGGATGAGGTCAATGCCATGGACGAGCAGCAAAATTATTTAAATGCGGAGGCCAAGGCACACTTCAACATGGAAGATTCCTATTTTAAGAGTGGAAATATATTGTTGAGACGATTTTGGGACGCTACCGAGTCCGCAGAGAACCGTGCGGTGATCAACCCCACTTTTGAACTGCCCATTACCGAGGAATTGATTACGATTTCCGCGAAGGTGGATTATGTAGGGGGCAGTTTTCAAAATGGTTCCATTACAGAAGGGGCAAACGATGGAGAAAAAAAATATAGCAATCTACAGGCAGGGGTAACTCCAAGTCTTTTGATTTTGCGTGATGACCTTACCATCAACTTGGGAGCAAACCTTGTCTACGGACTGGATATGGAAAACAGCGAGAACAACTTTTATATCTACCCGGCAGTGAACGCATCCTATCGTGTTATGGACGAAAATGTAATTGCCTACGGGGGAATCGAAGGAGAGTTGAAGCAAAACTCCTATCACGATTTTGTAGATGACAACCCTTATGTGTCTCCGACTTTGGATATTGTTCCGACCGACCAGCAGTATGAGGGATATTTGGGGTTAAAGGGCCAGTTAACCTCCAATGTGGGGTATAACATCAAAGGTTCCTATATGGCAGAAAACAGAAAACCTTTATACTTTCACAATACCGTAAATACATCCAGAATGGAAGAAAAAAGCTATTACTATGGCAACTCCTTTCAGGTTTTTTATGATGATGTAAAAACCTTGGGCGTTTTCGGGGAAATCAATGTGGATGTTAACCGTAACTTTTCGTTGGGCGTAAATGGAGAATTCTATGATTACGATACCGAAACGGATAACCCCGCTTGGAACTTGCCTTCCATTAAAGCATCTGTTTTTATGGATTATCAAATAAACGATCAATGGTATATGGGGGCCAACTTGTTCTATGTGGGAGAAAGGGATGATTTATTGTCAACAATCAGTCCGATAAACATGGCAAATCCGCCTGTAGTGTACACACCGGTCACTTTGGACGGCTTTTTTGATGCCAATGCCCATGTAGGGTATCGATTTAACGGACAATTGTCCATTTTTGTAAAAGCATCCAATATTGCGAACAACAATTACCAGCGTTGGGCCAATTTTAGGGTGCAAGGTTTCCAAGCATTGGCGGGTGTATCGTATAAGTTTGATTTTTAAACAGTATTCGGACAAATTTTATTCGGGTAAACACGATAGCATTATCCCTGTATTTTCTATTTTTGGTAGAAACCATCAAAAATGAAAAAGTTCTTTTTTCTTATCAGCGTCGCCTTAGTTTTTTCTTGTACTACTAAAGAGGAGGTCGACCTTATTGTCTATAACGCAAATATCTACACGGTGGACGATGCTTTTTCCAAAGCGTCCAGCATAGCCATAAAAGATGGAAAATTTGTGGCCGTTGGCGATACGGAAGAAATCTCCAAAAAATATAAAGCCCAAAAGCAATTGGATGCCGAGGGCAAGACGATTGTTCCAGGGCTCATTGATGCCCATTGTCACTTTTATGGGTTGGGACAGAATCAACAGGTAGTGGATTTGGTAGGTACCCAAAGTTTTGATGAGGTTGTGGACAGGGTGGTGGCCTTTCAAGAGGAGCGTCCATCAAGCTTCATTCTAGGTAGGGGATGGGATCAGAACGATTGGGAAGTCAAGAAATTTCCCACCAAGGATAAACTGGATGAAATTTTTCCTGATACCCCAGTGGCTTTGGAGCGTATCGATGGCCACGCCTATCTCGTGAACCAAAAGGCATTGGATATGGCGGGCATAACTGCTGATACCGAAACCGAGGGCGGTGAAATCGTAAAGGAAGACGGTGAACTTACCGGGGTTTTGGTTGATAACCCTATGGGTTCGATCAACAAGGTGATACCGCCAGCCAGTTTGGAGCAAAAAATACAAGCACTTAAAGATGCAGAGCGGATTTCCTTGGATTATGGATTGACCACGGTAAACGATGCCGGTTTGTCCAGAGATATCATCGAATTGATTGATAGCCTACAGCAGGCCGGCGAGTTATCTATTCGGGTATATGCCATGGTTTCCAACTACCCGGAGAACCTGGATTATTTTTTGGACAAGGGCATCATCAAAACAGAGGGATTGAATGTTCGCTCCGTAAAAGTATATGGCGATGGTGCCTTGGGTTCAAGAGGGGCAGCATTGAGGGCGCCCTATTCCGATAAACCCGGACATTTTGGTGCCATGGTGACCCCGGTGGACCAAATTGAAGCCTTGGCGCAGCGAATAGCTGCCACCGACTACCAAATGAATACCCATGCCATTGGGGATTCTGCCAATATTGTGGTGCTAAGGGCATATGAAAAGGCTTTGGACGGTAAAACCGACCGCAGATGGAAAGTGGAGCACGCTCAGGTAATCTCGCAATCCGATTTCGATTATTTTGAAAATGGCATCATTCCATCCGTGCAGCCTACCCATGCTACCAGCGATATGTACTGGGCAGAAGATAGATTGGGTGAAGAGCGTGTCAAGGGTGCCTACGCCTATAAAGATTTGCTGGACAAGGCTGGATTGGTGGCTTTGGGAACCGATTTCCCCGTTGAGCAGGTAAGTCCGTTTTTAACGTTTTACGCAGCGGTAGCCCGTCAGGATGTGGAGCAATATCCCGAAGGCGGTTTTCAAATGGAAAATGCCTTAAGCAGGGAAGAAACCTTGAAGGGTATGACCATTTGGGCGGCCTATTCCAATTTTGAGGAGGATGAAAAAGGGAGCATCGAGCCGGGTAAGTTCGCTGATTTTGTGATATTGAGCGATGATATTATGACCATACCTGCGGAAGAGATTCCCAATGTAACGGCAGAGCGGGTGTTCTTGGGCGGTGTTCGGAAAAAATAATACTGTTTGTCATCCTGAACTGTCGCCCTGAGCATTCGAAGGGGATGGTAAAGAATCTATTAACCCCCCTTTTTGTTGAAACATTATGCGATGAAAGAGCAATAAAAAAAGCCCCATTTCGGGGCTTTTATACTTTAAAACTAAAACTTTCTAGTAGCTGATAGGCAAGGTAACCCGCATAGTTCCCCATCCCATAACCATATTTCCGTCATCATCAAAAGCAATACCAAATGCTTCCAGTTCCTCACTGTCATTCGAAACAGCGGCAGTAGCTCGAACCACATCGGCGTCACTATCGTACGAATAAGCACCCCATTGGTGTAGGTTGCTGTTCAAGATAAGGGTCCACTCATCTTCACCAGGAATGGTAAATAGGGCGTAGGACCCAGCTTTAACAGTTTTTCCGCCAACATTGGCGTCCTTGTAAAACGTAATTTCTGTTGCTTCGTTTGCACCGGTTCTCCAGACTTTCCCAACAGGGGCAAGTTCTGCCAAGCTACGCCCTTTTAGCTGCGGGCGGCTATAAATAACACGGGCAGCTTTATTGGTTTCCCTTGAGCTGGCAGGGTAGTAGGCAATGTCTGCCGGACTTTTGTCAAGTCCACTAAACTTCTGGGCCGTAGCGTCAGTAGTAAACACCAAACTGGTGCAAAGCACTAAAAGTAGTAATGTAAATTTCTTCATGATTGCGATTTAAGTTCCTTGTAAAACTAGTTAATTAAATGTTGTTTCAATATACAGACGAAAAATTTAAATAGGCCTTACAAAGCGTTCGGGTTTAAACAATAAATTTCAATATAAATTACAATTATGTTTATTTTTATTAAATAAAGTTATTAATTGTTACCTAAATTAGAATAATGATTTTGTTTGATAATATTTAATATCATTTTTGTTTCAAAATTGTTACTAAAGTTAATTTTATGTGTGGTATTGTTTGCGCATTTGATGTAAAAGAAAGTACAGAAGTACTAAGGCCCCAATTGTTGGAGATGTCGAAGAAAGTAAGGCACCGTGGGCCAGATTGGAGTGGTATTTACTCCGATGACAAAGCCATTTTGGCCCATGAAAGGTTGGCCATTGTGGATCCTGCTTCAGGAAAGCAGCCATTGTTAAGTGCGGACGGGAAATTGGTTCTGGCCGCCAATGGTGAAATATATAATCATCAAGAGTTAAGAAAACAGTTTGATGGAAAATACGATTTCCAGACAAAATCCGACTGTGAAGTTATTTTGGCACTTTATCAAGAAAAGGGCCCTGATTTTGTGGATGAAATGAACGGAATCTTCGGTTTTGCCATCTATGATTCAGAAAAAGATGAATATTTCATTGCCCGTGACCACATGGGTATCATTCCATTGTACATTGGCTGGGACAAGAACGGAACTTTTTACGTGGCTTCAGAGCTGAAGGCCTTGGAAGGGACTTGTTCAAAAATCCAACTGTTTCCTCCCGGACACTACATGCATAGCTCCGATGGGGAGTTTGTAAAATGGTACAAACGGGACTGGATGGAGTATGATGCCGTTAAGGAGAACGAAACCAGTATAGCAAAAATAAAAGAGGCTTTGGAGGCAGCGGTGCACCGTCAGTTAATGTCCGATGTGCCTTACGGTGTGCTGTTGTCCGGAGGATTGGATTCTTCCGTAACATCGGCCATTGCAAAAAAATATTCTCAAAAAAGAATAGAGTCCGGTGATACCGCCGACGCTTGGTGGCCACAGTTGCACTCTTTCTCCGTAGGATTGGAGGGTTCACCTGACTTGGCAGCCGCTCAAAAGGTGGCAGATCATATCGGAACAGTGCACCACGAAATAAAATTTACCATTCAAGAAGGGTTGGATGCGATAAAAGATGTTGTATATAATCTGGAAACTTACGATATTACAACCATAAGAGCTTCGACTCCAATGTATTTAATGGCAAGGGTGATTAAATCCATGGGGATAAAAATGGTGCTTTCGGGTGAAGGGGCAGACGAACTTTTCGGAGGATACCTGTACTTTCACAAGGCACCAAGCCCAAAGGATTTTCATGAGGAGACCGTAAGAAAACTGGATAAACTCCACATGTACGATTGCCTTAGGGCCAATAAATCGTTGGCGGCTTGGGGCATAGAAGGACGAGTGCCTTTTTTGGACAAGGAATTTATGGATGTGGCAATGAGCATTAACCCAAAAGATAAGATGATCAACGGAGAGCGCATGGAGAAATGGGTGGTGCGCAAAGCTTTTGAAGATTATTTACCCGATAGTGTGGTTTGGAGACAGAAAGAACAATTTTCAGATGGCGTGGGATACAGTTGGATAGATACTCTAAAAGCCTTGGTAGAAGAGGAGATTACCGATGAGCAGTTGGAAAATGCCCATTTCAAGTTTCCTATCCAAACACCGGCATCCAAAGAAGAATATTATTATCGTTCCATTTTTGAAAGTCATTTCCCGTCAGATGCAGCGGCATTGAGCGTTCCACAAGAACCTTCCGTGGCCTGTAGTACCAAGATTGCCTTGGAGTGGGACGAGGCGTTCAAAAACATGAACGACCCATCGGGTAGGGCTGTGGCTAAGGTCCATACCGATGCGTATGTGAAATAACCCCCCCGTTTAAACCAACCAAACGTAATGAAGCAGTAAATTTTAAATGTTTCATTTTTTAATTAGTCCGAAAAGCCCCTTATCCAAGGGGCTTTTTAGTTGGTTCGCATGGTGTGCTTGCATACTTTTGAAAATAGGCCGTTTTTCCACAGGATTTGTTGATAACTTAAGCTGTTCAACAGGCTCTTAGAGACCATTTGCATGGGGTATTGATTATATTTGTAGGATTTGAAAAATTGAGGCAAATACTTAAAAATATATGAGCGAAGAAGCTAATAAGAAACAATACTCGGCGGATAGTATCCAGGCCCTTGAGGGAATGGAGCACGTGCGTATGAGACCTTCCATGTATATTGGAGATGTAGGGGTCAGAGGTTTGCACCACTTGGTGTACGAAGTAGTGGACAACTCTATTGATGAGGCTATGGCCGGCCATTGCGACCGGATAGACGTAATCATCAATGAAGATAACTCAATTACCACACAGGATAACGGTAGGGGTATCCCTGTAGACCTCCACAAGAAAGAAGGGGTTTCTGCCTTGGAGGTGGTTATGACCAAAATTGGTGCCGGTGGTAAATTCGATAAAGATTCCTATAAAGTTTCCGGTGGGCTCCACGGTGTTGGGGTATCCGTTGTCAACGCCCTTTCAGTACATCTAAAGGCCACGGTTTATAGAGATGGAAAAATTTGGGAACAGGAATATGAAAGAGGCAAGACCCTCTATCCCGTAAAAAGTGTTGGCGAAAGTGATGAGACGGGTACCATAGTCACTTTTGTTCCGGACAATACCATTTTCACCCAGACCACAGAATATAGTTATGAAACCCTTTGCAATAGGATGCGCGAGCTTGCTTATTTGAACAAGGGGGTTACCATAACAATTACCGACAAACGAAATAAGGACGAAAAAGGGGAATACATAGCCGAGACATTCTATTCTGAAGAAGGGCTAAAGGAATTTATCAAGTTTTTGGACAGTACCCGTGAGCCGCTGATCCAGAATGTAATCTCCATGGAAGGGGAAAAGAACGGCATTCCTGTGGAAGTGGCCATGGTCTACAATACGGGCTATACCGAGAACCTTCACTCCTATGTGAATAATATTAACACCCACGAAGGGGGTACCCACTTATCTGGTTTTAGACGAGGATTAACATCCACGCTAAAGAAATATGCCGATAATTCGGGAATGCTGGACAAATTGAAATTCGAAATATCAGGAGACGATTTTCGTGAAGGATTGACCGCAATCGTTTCCGTAAAAGTTGCGGAGCCACAATTTGAAGGGCAGACCAAAACCAAATTGGGTAACCGTGAGGTGACCAGTGCGGTGAGTCAGGCCGTATCCGAAATGTTGACCATTTACTTGGAGGAGCACCCTGATGATGCCAAGCAAATTGTGGAGAAGGTAAAACTTGCAGCACAGGCTAGGCACGCTGCTGCAAAAGCCCGTGAGATGGTTCAGCGTAAGAACCCGATGAGTGTGGGGGGATTGCCCGGAAAGCTTTCCGACTGTTCCGAACAAGACCCTACGCTATGTGAGGTGTTTTTGGTTGAGGGGGACTCCGCAGGCGGAACGGCCAAACAAGGAAGAAACAGGCACTTTCAGGCCATTCTTCCATTACGTGGTAAAATCCTTAACGTGGAAAAAGCCATGCAGCACAAGGTTTTCGAAAACGAAGAAATCAAAAATATCTATACAGCTCTTGGGGTAACTATTGGAACCGAAGAGGATAGTAAGGCATTGAACCTTGAAAAGCTGCGTTACCATAAAGTAGTGATCATGTGTGATGCGGATGTTGATGGTAGCCACATTGAAACCTTGATTTTGACCTTCTTCTTCCGCTACATGCGGGAGTTGATAGAAGGCGGCCATGTTTATATCGCCACTCCACCTTTGTATTTGTTAAAAAAGGGGTCCAAAAAACGATATGCTTGGAACGATAAGGAACGTGATGCAATCAATGCGGAAATGAACGGCGGGGCAAGTATCCAGCGATACAAAGGTCTTGGGGAAATGAACGCCGAGCAGCTTTGGGATACCACCATGAATCCAGAATTCAGAAAATTACGTCAGGTGCAGATTGACAATGCTACGGAATCTGATCGAATATTTTCCATGTTAATGGGGGATGAAGTACCACCAAGACGTGAATTTATAGAGAAAAATGCCGTCTATGCGAATATAGATGCATAGATAATAGCCATTTCACAACAAAAACTCGCCCCTCAAAGGCGAGTTTTTTAGTTTTGGGTAAAATTTCAACATCATGAAAAGAATAATTTTAGTATTAGCGCTAGTTTCCGTATCCATGGGAAAAGCCCAGGACTTGAACGATATTTTTGTCGCAGGTGTGGCAGATGCCGAACGATTTGCCAATGCATATCTGTCCCCTGTGTCAGAAGCATCCATCTACAGTATTTCCAATGGATGGTACAATACCGCCGAAGCCAAGCCTTTGGGGGGATTTGAAATTTCCATAATCGGAAACATGACCGGGTTCAAGAATAAAGACGATAAAAAGGCATTCTTGTTAGACCCTGCCGATTATGAAAACTTGGACTTTGTGAATAACCCCGGTCAGGCGAGAATGGTGGCCACGGGCTTGGGAGATATTGAAGGCGTGGAGGTTTTTGTTGAAGATGAAAGCGGAGTTTTTCGCGAGGAGTTTGGGCTTCCAACAGGTCTTTCGGCTGAAAACCTCAATTTTATCCCATCAGGGTACCTTCAAGGAAGCGTTGGTTTGATTAAAGGTTTGGAAGTCAAAGCACGCTTTTTGCCCAAGATCAAGTTTGATGACGATGCAAAAATTGGCCTCTTTGGTGCAGGATTGCAATATGACTTTACCAAAATGTTACCGGCAGACAAGATGTTGCCAGTGGCCATTTCGGCGGTAATCGGCTATACCAACTTGAACGGAGAATACGATTTTACGGATTCTAATTTTATCGAAGGTGAGAACCAACGTATTGATGCATCCTTCAAAACATGGAATTTCAGCGCTGTGGTTTCCACAAAAAATATCCCCGTAATCAATTTTTATGGGGGATTGGGGTACATTACAGGTAAGTCGGACATTGATTTATTGGGTACGTACCAGGCCAACGGGCCTTTCTTTTCGGAGACAGTGGAAGATCCGTTCTCCGTTTCCAAAAATGCAAGCGGAGTTTCGGCCAACTTGGGTACAAGATTAAAGCTGGGCTTCTTTAGGCTCAACGCAGAATACAATATTTCTGAATTCAGTACTTTCACCTTTGGTGTTAATTTTGGATTCAGATAGAAAAAACCAAATCAACCAACCAATAAAGAAGGCCCCGTTTCCGGGGCCTCCTATTTTCATATATGTAGTCTTCACGTTATTCCCTGGTGGCGAAGACCGAGCCATTGTCCAAGGTCAATACTTCAGGTTCTTTGGCTTTTTCCAAGCTTACCGTAATATCGGTCACTTGGGGGTCGCCATATATAATAGAATAGGTCCCATTGTCTTCGGACCATTTAAAGTCAGTATAAAAAATCAATTCGGAATCGGAATATCTCTGGTACCGGCCCAGGTATACATCGTTAAAAATCCATTCTTCACGAACGGTGCCGGCGCTTTTGCCTTCAATACTGGATAACTCTGTTTTTGCCCAGATGCCCAAAATAGGGTCGTGGTTTTCTGGTACTCGGGTACAGTTGCTTATGGCAACTATGCCAACAATGCACAACAATGAAAAGAGCTTTTTCATGGTTCAAGTAGGTTAAATTGAAATTGGGACTATTAGAACGTAAGTTTGTAGGAAACTATTGCATAAAAAAGATAAAATATTTGCATTTCTTGTGTTCTTGGGGATTAATGAATCTTCTTCCCCCTATTTTAATCGAACATCAGATTTGTACGTTTTGAATGCTTGAACTGGCTAAAACTGGTAAAAGTCAGCATTTTTCTGAGCCAAATGCCTTATTTTTGAAGACTAAAATTTAAATCTATACAAATGAAAGTTACCGTAGTTGGAGCAGGCGCAGTTGGAGCAAGCTGTGCTGAGTACATAGCAATGAAAAATTTTGCATCAGAAGTAGTTTTATTGGATATCAAAGAAGGATATGCCGAAGGAAAGGCCATGGATTTGATGCAAACCGCCTCCCTTAACGGTTTTGATACCAAAATCACGGGAAGCACCAACGATTATGGCAAAACAGCGGATAGCGACATCGCAGTGATTACCTCGGGTATACCACGTAAGCCCGGAATGACGCGCGAAGAGCTTATCGGAATCAATGCAGGTATTGTAAAAACGGTAGCAACCAGCCTTTTGGAGCACTCTCCAAACGTAACCATTATAGTTGTGAGCAACCCAATGGACACCATGACCTATTTGGTGCACAAGGCCACTGGATTGCCAAAGAACAGGATTATTGGTATGGGCGGTGCATTGGACAGTGCCCGATTCAAATATAGATTGGCCCAAGCTTTGGAAGCACCGATATCTGATGTAGACGGTATGGTGATAGGAGGACACAGCGATACTGGAATGGTACCTTTGATCGGGCATGCTACCAGAAACAGTGTAAAAGTTTCCGAATTCCTATCGGAAGAAAAAATGGACTGGGTAGTGGAAGAAACCAAAGTAGGAGGAGCCACATTGACCAAATTATTGGGCACCAGCGCATGGTACGCCCCAGGTGCAGCGGTTTCTGGATTGGTCCAGGCCATTGCTTGCGACCAAAAGAAGATGTTCCCATGTTCCACCCTTTTGGAGGGCGAGTACGATTTGGACGATATTTGCATCGGGGTACCGGTGATCTTGGGCAAAAACGGAATCGAAAAAATCGTGGAAATTGAACTATCCGATGCCGAAAAGGCCAAAATGCAGGAAAGTGCGGCTGGCGTTAAAAAAACCAACGGACTGCTAGAGGTTTAAACGCGATCATAATAACAACCAACTAAATTGTCATTTTGGACATTGCCGTAATGAAATTGCCCATCGATTGAGGTGGTGGTTTCTGGGGTTGTCCGGAATGACAATTTCATTTTTAGGGTATAACCGTCAACTGTAATTGCAATTACATCAATTTCTATTGTCAAATCTTATCGGAAATGATATATTTGCACGCTGTTTAAGAAAACTTCTAAAAAATTAACAATCAATGCAGAATAAAGGAATTATAAGGCTTTTCGCGATCCTTTTTGGCTTGGTGAGCATCTATCAGTTATCCTATACTTTCATTACAAGTAAGTTGGAGAAGGATGCTGAAGCATACGCAGTTAGCCAAATTTCGGAAGCTGAGGAAGATTATGTTGCAAAGCGTGAAGCTTTAGAGGCATCGTATTTGGATTCCATCAGTGACAACACTGTTTTGGGCTTTACGAGTTATGAGGATGCCAAGACAAAAGAGTTGAACAAGGGATTGGACCTCAAGGGAGGTATCAATGTAACCTTGCAGATTTCCGTAAAGGATATTTTGAAAGGATTGGCCAACAATACCAAAAACCCGGTTTTCAACAAAGCATTGGCCGATGCCGATGAAGCATCGACCAATAGTGATGACACCTATTTGGAGTTGTTCTTTGATGCCTTTGACAAAATCAAAGGGGATACCAAATTGGCATCACCCGATATTTTTGCCAATAAAGGTCTTAGCGATGAAGTCAATTTTCAAATGACGGATGATGAGGTAAAGCCCATTATCAGAAGAAAGATTGATGAATCCATTGTTTCTGCATTTGAGGTACTACGTGAACGTATCGATGGATTTGGGGTAACCCAGCCCAACATTCAAAGAGAAGGAAACTCAGGAAGAATTTTGGTAGAACTTCCAGGTGCAAAGGATATTGCCCGTGCCCAAGAATTGTTGTCCAGTACAGCACAATTGGAATTCTGGGAAACCTACCCGCAGAGCAACCAAAGCATAGGAAACTTTTTGGTAAATGCCAACGAGCGTTTGAAAGATATCTTGGAGCCTGAAACTACGGAAGAAGAGGTTTCAAAACCTGAATCGGAAATTGATTCATTGCTCTCTGATGTATCCCAAGACTCCTTGGACATGACCCAAGAGGCCAATCCATTATTGGGTAAACTACTTCCTGCCAATCCAGGTAGTCATGCCATCGCACGTGCCATGGTTTCCGACACAGCCGAGCTTGGTGCGTACTTAAGGATGCCGGAAATTAAAAGATTGTTGCCCAACGACATCCAGTTCACCAGGTTTCTTTGGGAGCGTCCGGCAAAAGATTCCGAAGTAGCTGATCTGTATGCGTTGAAATCCAACAGGGAAGGTACTCCAAGAATAAGCGGAGACGTAGTTTCTGATGCACAGGATACCTTTGACCAGTTCAACAAACCTGCCGTTAGCATGACCATGAACACACGTGGCGCCAAGGAATGGGAAGAGTTGACGGGAGATGCCTATAACAATCAAACAGGTATAGCCATTGTTTTGGACAATAAAGTATACACCGCACCAGGTGTTTCCTCAGGGCCTATTTCTGGAGGACGTTCCGAAATTACGGGTACCTTTACCGTAAACGAAACCAAAGATATTGCCAACGTATTGCGCGCAGGTAAACTTCCTGCTTCGGCCGATATTATTCAATCGGAAGTTGTAGGTCCGTCCTTGGGACAAGAAGCCATTGATAGTGGTTTTATGTCCTTCATCATTGCCATGGTTTTTGTATTGGTCTGGATGATATTCTACTACGGAAGGGCTGGGGTTTTTGCCGATATTGCTTTGATATTCAATATTTTATTGATTTTTGGGGTGTTGACCAGTTTGGGGGCAGTATTGACCTTACCGGGTATTGCAGGTATTGTTTTGACCATAGGTATGTCGGTTGATGCCAACGTACTTATTTTTGAAAGGGTAAAAGAAGAATTGGCCCGCGGAAAAGGAAAGGCCCAAGCCATTGCAGATGGTTTTGGAAACGCTTTGTCCTCCATTTTGGATGCCAATATTACTACTGGATTGACCGCGATCATCCTGTTTATTTTTGGTTCAGGACCCATTAAAGGTTTTGCCACTACTTTGATGATCGGTATTGTTACTTCCTTGTTTACAGCGATATTTGTGACCAGATTGATGATCGAGGCCTATACCAACAAGAAAGGACGCAGGCTGGATTTCAGTACAGGAATCACCAAAAACCTGTTCACCAAAATAAATATTGACTTTTTGTCCAAGCGTAAGATTGCCTATGTTGTTTCCGGAATCTTACTTGCCGTGAGCACCTTTTCATTGCTTACAAATGGACTGAATCAAGGGGTTGATTTTATCGGGGGACGTTCTTATCAAATTCGTTTTGAAAAAGCGGTCAACCCATCAGAAATTGCTTCTGAACTAAATACGGTTTTCGGTAGTGGAACCAATGTGAAGACTTTTGGAGATGCCAACCAGATAAAAGTTACTACGCCCTACAAAGTAGATGAAGAAGGGGTTGAGGTGGACACCGAAATTCAAAATATGCTTTATACCACGCTGCAAAATTATTTGCCAGACGGCACTTCTTTTGAAGATTTTACAGTGGGCGCTTCCGAAAAATCAATAGGTATCCTGCAATCCGTTAAAGTAGGACCGACCATCGCGGATGATATCAAGAAAAATGCCTTTTTGGCCATTATTGGATCATTGGCGGTAGTTTTCCTTTACATTCTATTGCGATTCAGAAAATGGCAATTCTCATTGGGTGCCGTTGTTGCGGTATTCCACGATGTAATGATCGTATTGGGCATCTTCTCCCTAACTGGAAGCATTATGCCTTTCAATATGGAAATTGACCAAGCTTTTATAGCGGCCATTCTTACGGTAATCGGTTATTCCCTGAACGATACGGTGGTAGTATTCGACCGTATCCGTGAAATCACTCTTATTAAAGGGTTTAAGGGGGGTGAAAATATCAACGAAGCCTTAAACAGTACATTGAGCCGAACGTTGAATACATCCCTTACCACATTGATCGTGCTATTGGCCATCTTTACTTTTGGAGGTGAAAGCTTACGAGGATTTATGTTTGCAATGATTATAGGTGTAATTGTAGGTACGTACTCCTCTGTGTTTATTGCAACACCTGTAATGTTCGATTCATTAAAGAAGAAAATTGCTGCTGCTACAGGAGCATAGTTTTTCGTTTTTTATATTACACTTTATAACAAAGGGCCTTTTAAGGCCCTTTGTTTATTTATGATCACGCTTTGTTCGTGTATTGGGTTATGCTTTATTTTTGGATAATGTTTCCAACCATGACAATAATTGACTGAACAGGGTAAAGTTCTGAATTACCCGTAACTGTCCATTAAAACCCCATTTGTCACGCTCTTTTGGATGGTTGAGCATATAGGCCATGGTTTTGGACAAACTTTCTATATCGGTTGGGTCTGGATTAATTTGCCCTGTTTTATTGTGAACTACCTGATATTTCAGTCCGGCCGCATTGGATACCAAAACAGGTTTCCTTTTCCACATGGCTTCCGTTGCGGTAAGTCCAAACCCTTCTTGGATGGAATTTTGGACGATAAAACTAGAGGTTCGTTGAAGGGCGTTTACGATCAAGGCATTTTCTTTTGGATTGTCCAACGGAAGCAGCAAAATGGCAATGTCGTTTTGCATGTTGCTGTCCACATCCTTATAAGTTTCGGTAAGCTCTTGCAAGACTTCTTTGCCTTCGGGGTCATCGGACACAAAAGCAGGGTCGGGGCCACCCATTACCAGAAGCGTCATTTCAATCCGTTTGTATTCAAGGCTCTTTGGGTCGCCATTTTTACGGTTGTCCAGTTTCATTTTAATAAAGGCTTCCATTAACTCTTTAAAACCTTTGAGTCTATCCCATCGAGATATTTCGGTAATAATCGGGCGATAGATTAAATCCAGATTCTTATCCGCATCTAAAAAATCAAAAGAGCCATCGGGCATCACTTTTCTTACCAAATGTTTGTAACGGTGATAAAGAATCGCCTTGTGGTCATCCAAAATTCCGGATTGATACAAAATGCCGATACATTTGTGTAACTGAAGCTCCCGATTCTTATGGCTCAATGGGTCGATCGCTGGAGGAATAATGGATGTTCTTTTTTGTAACGACTTAGGCGCATATGACGGTAAACTGAACACGAAATGGTCATAATCGTTGGTGTAGGGCTCTAAAAATTTCCATACCGCATCCGTTACCTCAGTATCTTCTTCCAAACCAATATGGCACCGCCAAATAATGGAAACGTTCTTTTTCTTTTTTATCATGGCGGCCAATGGCATAGGTTGTGGGTCGTGTACCACGACAATATCGCCATCCTTGATCAGTTCCAACGCTTTGGAAAGATTGTTTTGATTGACTTCTTCATAAATTTTTCGGTCTTCCTCAGTGAAAATCCCGTTGCCACTGCCATGAATAGCATTGTGGATACGTTTGGTCAAATCGAAAAATGCATCTTTTTCGGCTTCGATGACCAGCCACTCGATAGATACACCAAGTTCGCGGAGTATCCGCATTTGACTAGGTAGCATTTCGGCCACACCACCACCGATGGCAGTGGAATTTATCATCCAAATGGTTCGTCCCCTAAGGGATTCAATAGGCTCCTTGGCCTGTTCCATAAAATCCAGCACAGAAGAATAAAGGGATCCGTACGCCTTATAATCTGCAAGTTTGGCACCTGGCTTAACATTGATTTTTTGCATGTGAGGGAATAGTTAACGTTTGAATTCCCAATAAGATAGCAAAAAAACGGTTGAGTTGACTAAGTTGTTGTTTATAAGTAAATTAAGGTTGTCCCGTTGTGTATTTTGTTGGCTTCATAATACACAACAGCTTAAGATGGTGTTTTGATGCCTGTTGAGCCTTTTTCCGAAGGAAGGAGCTCAAAAATATATTCTGGATGTAATTGAGGTTCTTTTCTGTGTGAAACAAAAACGATGGCCGTGTCGCTTTCTTTGGCAATTTTATTCACTAGGGCAACAAAAAGATTGGCGCTGGCATCGTCCAGGCCCGCCGTAGGCTCATCCAGAATAAGAAGCGGAGGGTGCTTTACCATGGCTCTTGCGACCATTACCAACCGCTTTTCCCCAGTGGTCAAATCTCGGAAGTGGTCTTCTTTTCTGCCCTTTAGGTTTAAAAGGTTTAACCATTGGTTGGCCAAATGTTTTTCGCTATCCGTAGGTTGCACGTAGAGCCCAATGGAATCGTGAAGGCCGGATATGATCATATTTTCCAGACTGTGATAGCCTCCAAACGTATTGGTGATGGCAGGGGTGTAATAGCCGATTTTTTGTTTAAGGTCCCAAACACTTTCGCCACTCCCTTTTTTTTGCCCGAAAATCGTCAAATCTTGGCCGTAGCCCTTATGGCTGTCACCTGTAATCATGGATAGAAGGGTGGATTTTCCGCTGCCATTAGGGCCGATCAATTGCCAAAACTCGCCTTTTTGGATAGTCCAATCGATTTGGTCCAGTACTTGGCGCCCATCAAAACTAACGGATACTTTTTTAAAACTGACCAATTCCGTGCCCTCGACTTTAACCGGGGACAAGGGTGATGGAATTGCACCGCTAAAGCTGATGGGTTCGTTTTTGTTTTCGTTCCAAAAAGCTTCGGGCGAATCGTATTGATGAAGATTACCTCCATCAAGCTTAAAAAAGTTGGAAGTGTTGGGCAATATATCATCCAATCGACTCACCAATTGAACCAGGATTTTGTTGGAAGCAATATCCAAAAGCTGTTTTTTCAACTTGGTCTGTGAGGTCATATCCAAATTATCAAAAGGATTCACCAAAACCATAAAATCAGGATCTTGTTGCAGTAAATGGTTGAGCAAGGCCTTTTTTTGTTCGCCGCTGCTCATGGTTTTTAATGCTTGGTCACTTTTCTGGGTCAAAATTTTGATATCATGGCGTTCTTCTTCATCCATGTAGCGATTGATTTCTGACCGTGAAAAAAGCAGCCCGTTCAATGGTTGTAGTTCCTTTAAACCATCAATAGGTTGGTTGCGGAGCAGGTTATGCACCAATTGCTGTGTATTGGAATTGTTTTGTGTTAGGACGGCGTAGCTTTTGGGTAGCTTCATGTGGTAAAATGGTATTGTCCCAAAAATACGATTATCCTCGATTCACCCTAAAAATATGGACTGGATTATCCTTGTAGGTCCTGGTTTTGTCCAAGCACATGCCATTTTTCTTGGCAACTTTTTGGGATGGTACATTATCCACATGAACAATGGAGATCAAAGAGTCCGAAAAGTTATTGTCAAAGGCATATTTCTTACATTTTTGGGCAGCTTCTATAGCGTAGCCCTGCAACCAATGCTTTGGTAGTATGGAATAACCGATTTCCAATTCTTGTACATTATCCACGGTTTGTACAAGCAGGCCACAGATTCCTACCAATTCTCCCGATTCTTTTGAAATTAGGGCATTCATCCCGCCCAAATCGTTCTCATAACGTTCAAAAACCCGATTGAACTGTTCTCGACAAGCTTTAACGGGGTCTGTGGGGAGCCCTTCCCAAAATTGCGTAGATTTTGGATTGTGATAAAAGGGCAGCCAATCATCAAAATCCGATGCTTTCAATTTTCGAAAGATCAATCGCTCCGAAGCTTGGTTTTCTAGTAAATATTTGGGCATTTAATTACGTGAAAAGCTAATACTGTCACCCACTTGCAACCCTAGTTGATCTGAAAGCCCCGCATTTATTTCCAGTACATATTTTGCAGGTGCATTGGAGGGCAGGGTGTTTTCATCAAACGGTCTTGCATTTTTTTGAAAGCTGACTATTTTTTGGGCCTGACTAATGTAGATGATATCCAAAGGGATTTCCGTGTTCTTCATATAAAAGTATTGCAAGGATTCGGTAGGCTGTATAAACAGCATTCCTTGCTTCTTTTCCATGGATTTTCTATACATGAGCCCTGTTTTGGTCTCATAATCCGTTTCTGCAATCTCTATATCAAAACTTGCCTTTATGGAATCAGTTTCCGCAGCTATCACGGCGAGATCCCCTTCCTTGGTAAAGGATATGGATTCTGTTTTAAGTGCTTGTTTGGATTCCGTTTTGCACGATGCCAGAACAAGGACTAAAACAAAAAAGACTATTTTTTCAAATTTGTATATCATATTAAAGTTCTACAGGAGGCGGTTTAAGCATAAAATAGATGCCAATAAATATCATTGGAATACTGAGCCATTGTCCTGTGGAGAGCATTCCCAAAGTATCTTCAAAGCCACCTTGACTTTTCTTGTAGAACTCCACAAAGAATCGAACTACAAACAATAGCACCATGAACAAACCAAAGAGAAAGCCCGGTTTATTCTTCCAATCTGTTTTCCAATATAAAAGGTATAGGGCCATAAATACAAATATGTAGCAAACCGCTTCGTACAATTGGGCAGGATGGCGATAGGGAATGGATTGTAAAATCTCCGAAAATTCAGGGTTATGTTGAATGGCTTTGTAAGCGGCATTCGGAGTTTGTTCCTTGGTGAGTGCCATAGCTTGATATGCCGGCATATCATCCGAATCCCTTATAAACCTTGTGGCCAAAAAATAAGATTTGTCCACTACTTTTCCGTTGATTTCGGAGTTGAAGAAATTACCGAACCTTACAAATGCTGCTCCGATGGCAGATGGAACCACCAATCTGTCCAATAACCAAAGCATTTTAATGTCCTTCCATTTACGGGTATACAACCAAATGCCAATAATGGCAGCGATAGTAGCCCCATGACTGGCCAATCCGGTAAAGCCGGTAAACTCATAACCATTGATGATGCCGAAGAGCGAACTGTCTGCACTTTCGCGTATGGGCAAAAGGATTTCGGCCAAATGGTCCTTGTAATAGTCCCAGTCATAAAAAAAGACATGCCCCAAACGTGCACCGAGCATAATGGATACCACGGTGTAGATAAAAAGGGAATCCAGTTTTTCCATGGATTTCTTTTCGTTCAGGAAGATTTTCTTCATAATGAACCAGCCGAGAACAAAGGCTGCAATCCACAAAAGATTGTAATATTTTATTTGTAAAAAGCCCAGTTTAAAAAGGGTTCCTTCGGGGTTCCAGTCAAATCCTAGAAAGTACATTTAGATAAATTTTGGGACTAATATAACTACTTTGAATGGTTAGGCGGTTGGTTTGTAGGATTTTTGGTCACTATTAACTTTTCTAAACCTCCTTTTTGCTCCATACATACTTTATGGGATTTGTCGTACTTTGTTTGAAGGCTAAGTTTTTTTACTGCCAATTACCGTTTTTGGGTTTAGGTTGCTGGGTTATTTTGTTATTGAGTTATTGGAATTTGTTTTTTGGAATTCGGGACTTGATGCCCGATGCCCGATGCCCGAAGTCTGCACTTGAACTTGAAGCTTGAACTTCATCAAGGTACGGGGTCATAACCGCTTCCGCCCCAAGGGTTACAACTCGCTATCCGTTTGATGGAAAGCCAACCACCTTTGAACAGTCCATGCTTTTTTAAAGCTTCCAAGGTGTATTGAGAGCATGTGGGGGAATAGCGACATGTAGAAGGGAACATAGGGGAAATAAAAAGTTGGTAAAACCGTACCAACAGAACAAATGGCGCTATCAAAATTTTCTTCATGCTATCTATTGGTAAAAGATGGTTACAAGGTAGCAAAAAGCCCCGATAAAGTCGGGGCCTGATTTAAACTTCTTCGGCGGGTTGCACGGGTTCCAAATGTTCCCGCTCCTCATCCGTGTACAATCGTGACTTGATGACAAAACGGAGTCCCAGTGGAATTTCCAGACTGAAACTGGCACCACGTCCCGTAGTCACATCGACCGTGAGTTGTGTGTGTTTCCAGTATTCGAACTGGTCCTTGCTCATAAAAAAGTCGCTTCCGTGAATGGTGCCCAATTTTACATCGTTGTTGTCGAGCATTAACTCGCCCTTAGGGAAGCACATGGGGGAGGAGCCATCACAACAGCCTCCACTTTGGTGAAACATCAATTCACCATGGCGTTCCCTCAATTGATCAATGATTTTTATGGCATTGTCCGATACCAACACGCGTTTTATCAATTGCTCCATCCTAGAAAAAGCCCAATTTGTTCTTATCGTAAGAAATCAACATATTCTTGGTCTGGGTGTAATGGCTGAGCATCATTTTATGATTTTCTCTTCCGATACCTGACTTCTTGTATCCTCCAAACGGTGCATGTGCCGGGTAGTTGTGGTAACAGTTTACCCAAACGCGACCGGCCTGAATTTGTCTGGATATTTTATAGGCTTGGTGCATATCCCTTGTCCAGACTCCTGCGCCCAATCCATAAAGGGTGTCGTTGGCGATTTCCAGTGCTTCAGCTTCATCTTTAAAGGTTGTTACGCAGACCACGGGACCAAAAATCTCTTCTTGGAATACGCGCATTTTGTTGTTTCCTTTTAAGATGGTGGGCTGTATGTAATATCCGCCCTCAAGTCCTTCGTTGTAGGCGGCTTCTCCACCAGCTAGCACTTCGCATCCTTCTTCTTTGCCGATTTGGATGTAGTTCAGGATTTTTTCAAACTGATCGTTGGATGCCTGGGCACCCATCATGGTGTTAGGGTCTAGGGGATGCCCCAGTTTGATAGCTTTGGTGCGTTCTACAACACGTTCAATGAATTTGTCATAAATACTTTCCTGTACCAAAATCCTGGATGGGCAGGTACATACCTCACCTTGATTTAAGGCGAACATTACGGCACCTTCCAAACATTTGTCGAAGAATTCGTCATCGGCATCCATAATGCTTTCAAAGAAAACATTTGGGGACTTACCGCCCAATTCCAAAGTAACGGGAATGATGTTTTTAGAGGCATATTGCATAATCAATTGCCCTGTGGTGGTTTCTCCCGTAAAGGCGATTTTTTTAATACGTGGACTGGAAGCCAATGGTTTTCCTGCTTCCAAGCCAAATCCGTTTACGATGTTGAGTACACCCGCGGGTAGAATGTCCTCTATAAGCTCCATCAAAATAAGGATTCCAACAGGTGTTTGCTCTGCAGGTTTTAATACCACACAGTTCCCCGCAGCCAATGCTGGTGCCAATTTCCAAGCTGCCATCAAAATAGGGAAGTTCCATGGAATAATCTGGCCCACAACGCCCAAAGGTTCCATAATATTCATGGATACGGTATTGGAATCCAACTCGCTTACCGAACCTTCCTCGGCTCTGATCACTCCAGCGAAATACCTAAAATGATCTACGGCCAATGGCATATCTGCAGCACGGGTTTCGCGTAAGGCTTTACCATTGTCCCAGGTTTCGGCACGGGCCAGGGCTTCCAGGTTGTTTTCCATTACATCGGCGATCTTTAATAATAGATTGCTCCGGTAGGTAGCCGAGGAGTTGTTCCACTCCGGGGCGGCTGCCCAAGCGGCATCAATGGCCTTGTCCACATCTTCGGCAGTGGATCGGGCAATTTTGGTAAATGCATTTCCGTCTACTGGCGAAATATTGTCAAAATACTCTCCTTTGGTCGGCGGGGTCCATTTTCCACCGATGTAGTTTTCATACTGATCTTTGAACTTAGGTTTTTCCAAAACACTTTGTTCCGTAGTTTGAACATTGCTCATAATACTGTTTATTAAAGTTAAATTTTATGTATCTGCCTACTTTGTGCAAGTGACTGATTATAAAAGTATTGATTTTACATCCTGTACATCTGACGTATACTATTAATGACATGACCAATCCTCTTTGTTTTTATGGTTTTAACAAAAAATGGAGTCATATTTTTTATATTTAGTAAGTATTGAGGTTTTAATTTGATAAGTAGGTATTTAAATATGCAGTTGCCAGATAAATTTTTTAAGGAAAGAAAACTTGAAAATTTGGTCGAGAACCAAACTTCATATACATTGAACAATGCCTCCATGCATGTTTTTGAAACCCACTTACAAGCAGAAAAGGTGCTCCTTCAATTTAATAAACCTGTACTTGCATCTATGTTGATAGGGAAAAAAATAATGCACCTTCGGGATAAAAAATCTTTTGACTTTCTTCCAGGTGAATCCTTGATACTTCCTTCCAACGAAGTCATGTGTATTGATTTTCCTGAGGCGAACGAAGAGAATCCGACACGTTGTTTGGCCATGGCGATTTCAGATGAAAAAATCAATAAGGTTATCAACTTGATGAACGAATCCATGCCTAAGCACGATGGGTCTGAATGGGCTTTGATGGATTACAATTATCATTTTACCAACGATGCCAGCATTTATGGAATCATTCAGCGGTTATTGTACTTGTTTACGGAAAACCATCCGTCCAAGGACTTTTTTGTGGACAATATGCTGCAAGAATTGATTATTCGAATTTTACAGGGCAATACACGAGAAAAATATACCCAAAACGCTTCAAAATTAAGTTCCAGTAATAGGTTGGCCTATGTGATTGAATATATTTCCCAACACCTACACGAAACACTATCCGTTGGCGAGCTTAGCAAAAAGGCTTGCATGAGCGAATCCCATTTCCATAAAACTTTTAAAGAAGAATTGGGGATAACACCCATTGACTATATCAATAGCGAGCGAATAAAAATGGCCATTGACCTTTTAAAAAATCCCGATAGGAAAATAAAGGAGATTTATTTGGAATGCGGTTTTGAGAACCGTTCTTATTTTAACCGCTTGTTCAAGCGAAAAATCCATGTTTCACCAGGTGAATACCAATCAAAATTTGTGAAACACTAGTTTACGCTAAAGGTTGTACCGTCCTTGCCGTCTTTTAATTGGATGCCCAAAGCATTGAGTTCGTCCCTGATTTTATCGGATGTTGCAAAATCCTTTTTGGCGCGGGCATCATTTCTCATCTCGATCAATAGTTCCATAACTCCTTTTAAAGCATTGGAATCGTCTTTTGCCAAGGCTTGACCTTCTACGCCTAAAACGTCGTAAACAAAGGCTTTTAATGTATTGGCCAATAATTCTTTGTCGTCGGCTGTAATACTTTCTTTGTTCTCTTTTATGAGGTTGATGTGCTTCACGGCCTCGAACAACTGTGCAATCAAAATCGGTGTATTGAAGTCATCGTTCATGGCATCGTAGCATTTCTGCCTCCAAGCGGCCACATCAAAATCCGACGTATCACCTGTTTTTAATGTATCGATGCTATCTAGGGCATCCATTAAACGGTTGTATCCTTTTTCGGATGCTTGCAAGGCTTCATCACTCAGGTCCAAAATACTGGTGTAATGGGCTTGCATCATAAAAAAGCGAACCACGGCCGGGGTGTAGGGTTTGCTCAAAATATTGTTGTCCCCGCTAAAGATTTCCGAAGGATAAATGTTGTTGTCCGTGGACTTGGACATTTTTCTACCGTTAAGCGTCAACATATTGGCATGCATCCAATAGTTGACAGGGGATTTTCCCGTACTGGCCTCGGCTTGTGCTATTTCACACTCGTGGTGGGGGAATTTAAGATCCATTCCGCCACCGTGGATATCAAAGGTTTCGCCCAGATATTTGGTGCTCATGGCCGTACACTCCAAATGCCATCCAGGGAAACCATCTCCCCAAGGCGATGGCCAGCGCATAATATGTTGCGGCTCTGCCTTTTTCCAAAGGGCAAAATCCTGTGGGTTTCTTTTCTCATCCTGTGCGGTAAGTTCGCGAGTGTTGGTGATCATATCCTCCAACCTTCTACCGCTTAACTTGCCGTAATCGTGATCTTGGTTGAATTTGACCACATCAAAATAAACGGAACCGTTTACCTCATAAGCGAATCCTTTTTCAAGGATTTCCTTGATGATTTCTATCTGCTCAATAATGTGACCTGTAGCCGTAGGCTCAATGCTTGGCGGCAATAAATTGAACTGTTGTAGGGTGTTATGGAAATCCACGGTGTAGCGTTGAACCACTTCCATAGGTTCAATTTGCTCCAACTTGGCCTTTTTTGCAATTTTATCTTCACCTTCGTCTGCATCATTTTCCAAGTGCCCTGCATCGGTAATGTTACGGACGTAGCGCACTTTGTACCCCAAGTGCTTGAAGTAGCGAAAAATCATGTCGAAAGACATAAAAGTGCGGCAGTTGCCTAAATGCACATTGCTATAAACGGTGGGACCGCAAACGTACATGCCCACATGGCCTTCGTTTATAGGTTTGAATACATCTTTTTTCCCAGTAAGTGAATTATGGATTCGTAAGGATTGGTCTTTGTACAATTGCATTTAAACGGTTGGTGTTTAAAATTCGGTATCGAGATTGATGTAGTCCAAAAATTCCCTTCTTGTGGCCTCATCTTTAAACTTCCCACCATATTCAGCGGTTACGGTACTACTATCAATATCCCGTATGCCCCTGGAATTTACACAAAGGTGTTTGGCATCGATAACACAGGCAACATCATCCGTTCCCAACACATTTTGAAGCTCTTTTACAATCTGGATGTTCATCCGTTCCTGAACTTGCGGACGCTTTGCAAAGTAATCCACGATACGGTTCATTTTGGAAAGACCAACGACCGTTCCATTGGAAATATAGGCAATGTGCGCGCGCCCAACAATGGGCAATAAGTGGTGTTCGCAGGTAGAGTAAACCACAATGTTTTTTTCCACCAACATTTCGCCGTACTTGTACTTGTTGTCAAAAGTGGATGATTTTGGTTTTCTATCGGGATGTAATCCGCCAAAAATTTCTTGTACGTACATTTTGGCCACCCGTTTAGGTGTGCCTTTTAAACTGTCGTCATCCAAATCGAGACCCAGGGTAAGCATAATTTCCCTTACGCTTTTTTGTATTCTTTCGATTTTTTCTTCATCGCTCAATACAAAAGCATCGTCTCTTAAAGGTGTGTCCGATGAGGAACCTACGTGGTCGTTTCCTCTTTCTTCATATTGTTCTTCCAATGCCTGCTCTAGTTTCATAGCTATTGCTTAAGGAGAGCAAAGATATACATTAATGAGGGATTTAACATCTGCTTGTCGAGGTTTGACAACATAAATTATTGTTAAGGCAAGTACCACGGTACTTTTATAATATCCAAACCTACAGTCTTTTATGATTAAACCTTTTGCCAAGACCTTACTGTTGCTGCTATTTTGGCAAACTGCGCAAGCGCAGGTGGCCCAAGATTGTATTAATGCCGTTCCTATATGCAGCAATACGCCTATAAATGGTGGAACAAATGGTTTTGGGATTGATGATTTTAATGGTGCGGCTTCCAGTGGATGCCTAGAGCAGACCACTACGGGTGTAATTGAATCCAATTCAGCTTGGTACCGTTTTCGAACCGCTGAATCTGGTCAGTTGGGCTTTAATATTGGTCATAATAGTAACGAAGATTGGGATTTTGCCCTGTATCGTGCGAGCGATTGTAGTGATTTAGGGGAGCCTATCCGTTGTAATTTTTTTGATAATAGTGAAAACACCAGCTTCATCGGTGTAGGGGAAGACCCTACGGGCGATGAGGATTCGGTGCATTACGAGGATTGGCTTCAAGTGGAAGCGGGCGAGGAGTACTACCTCTTTATCAATAATTTTAGCAATATAAATTCGGGCTTTTCCATCCAGTTTACGGGAAATATTTGGGCAAACTACCCCAATAGTGCCTTGGATTGTTCCATTGTAAGCAATTTGTTGGGACCGCCCATTGCTGCTTGCGAGGGCGATAGTGTGGTTTTGGATGCCTCTACCTCTGGGGCCATGAATTACGAATGGTATATGGACTCGGGAAGTGGTTATCAATTAATCGCGGGAGCCAATGGTGCAACCCATACTGTTCAAAATTCTGGTCAGTACCGTGTTGTGGTAGATACATCCGCAGAAAGCATTGTGAGCGATGTGCAGGTTGGTTTTAATGATGTTCCGATTACAGGAACAGTTTTGGACGAAACTTTTTGTTACGAAGCGGATATGACCTTTGATTTGAACAGTAAAAATTATGAGGCATTGGGCGATATGGATCAAGATGATTTTGTGGTCAGCTACCATAACTCACAGACCGATGCCGAAGCAGGGATAAATCCTTTGGAAAAACACTATATATTGACAGGTGTTTCTGATACGATTTACGTTCGAACCACCTCCTTGGCAAACCCTGATTGTTATGATGCATCCCAAAGCTTTGCTTTGAATGCTATAGAGGCACCTGTGTTGAGCTTTGATGAGAAAGTGGTCATTTGCGAGGCCGTTGGAAGTTTGGAAATCGGGGAAACGCAACCGAATGCCAATTATAGTTATCAATGGGGCACGGGTGAGCAAACACCATCCATTATGGTTTCGGAAGCTGGGGAATATAAGGTAACGGTCACCAATCAATCCAATGGAATTGTTTGTGAAGCGAGTAGGACGGTGTCCGTAGAAATTTCAACCATGCCACAGATTTCAAGTATTGATATTGACGATATGAGCGCTAACAATACAGTAACCATCAATACGGAAAACAATGGTGCGTATGAGTTCAGTATAGATGGGGGCGAATACCAGAGCAGCAATGTGTTTGAAGGTGTTCCACCGGGCGTGCATGCCGTGAGAATGCGCGACCCTTATGGTTGCGGGGAGGTCGAAGAAGATATTGTAGTGGTTGGATATTTGGCGATTTTCTCTCCCAATGGCGATGTGTTGAACGAAACTTGGCAGATAGAGGGGCTTTCTACCTTAAACTCGCCGATTGTTACGATTTATGACCGTTATGGTAAGCTCATCAAACAGATGAACGAGTTCGATACGGGCTGGGATGGAAGTTTTCAAGGCAAGCCATTGCCATCCACAGATTATTGGTTCAAACTATCCTATGTTGATGATGATGGCAACCGAACTTATGCCAAGTATTTACAAAGCCATTTTTCCCTTCGCCGATAACAAGCAGCCCGTTTTTTCATCAGTATCAAATTTTATTGCATAAATACATACTAAAAGGATTATTAATAGAGTTATATGGGGTGTAAGTAGCGTAACCACTAGCCCCAAATTCTATGAGAGCTCTATTCAGTGCTATCTGTTGTTTCTTTCTATTTCAAGTAGTTAGCGCCCAAAACTCACCAGATTGCAGAACCGCCATACCCGTTTGCGCCGATGAACCCATTTTGGGAACTACCGATGGCAGCGGCGATATTGATGATTTTGATCCAGAGGTGATCACCCAAACAGGTTGTTTGGAAAAAGGAAGTGTGAGCTCGGCCAATATTGAGAACAATACGGAATGGTATGTATTTAGAGCAGGTGTCGATGGACAAATTGGTTTTGATATTGAAGCATTGCCCGTAAACCCTGGCAGCCCAATTACCGCAGAGTGGGATTTTGCACTGTACGGCCCTTTTGATGAAACTTCCAATGAAAATTTTTGTACCATAATCGGCGATGGAAGTGCGCAGCCCATCCGATGCAACTATGAATACAACGATACGGGTTTTACAGGAATTGGGGTAAACCCTGTAGATGGACGAGAAGGAGCACCCTTTGTAAAGGGGAGTCAGAACACTTATGATGAATGGTTGAATGTTAGGGAAGGAGAAATCTATTACCTCTATATTAATAACTACAACACCAATTTTGATGATGAACCGGAATCTTTTGAGCTGACTTTTACCGGAACTTCGGTAGATGAGGATCAAAACAGTGCCTTGGATTGTACACTTAGGGATGAATTTTTAGGGTTTGATATTGTTGCTTGTGAAGGCGATCCGGATATCATTTTGTCAGCTTTGAATTCTCCATTTGGTCCAAATATTAGTAGAGTAGATTGGATCGTTGATCGAGAAGATAACGGTAATATAGAGGTCTTGCCAACAAGTCCTGGTCAAACGGAGTATGTTGTTACTAGTCCAAATTCAGGGCGCTATTATGTTATTGTTGAGAATAATTTGGGACAAACATATAACGATGATGTTTTGATAACTTTTTACGGCACTCCAGAGCTGGATGAGGTGCGTGTTATAGATGATTTGGTGCACAGTGACCAGACAGACCCATACAATGTGGAGATTGTTCCCGTGGGGGATGGCAACTATGAATATGCCATTAATGGGGGTGAATTTCAGGATGATCCTGTTTTTAGGGATGTGCCCCCTGGAATAAACACTGTGGTCATTAACGATAAAAATGGTTGTGGAATGTCGGAACCTGAAGAGTTTTTGGTGGTGGGGTATCCAAAATTCTTTACGCCCAATAATGATGGGTTTCACGACAATTGGACTGTTTACGGGGTAGAGGAGTTAACAAACCCTGTGGTCTACATTTTTGATCGCTATGGCAAGCTTTTAAAACAAATTAATGTGAACGTAGGATGGGATGGAACCTATAATGGTAGGGATATGCCTTCCTCCGATTACTGGTTCCGTTTGGAGTATGAGCGTGATGACGAGGGCATTTTAGTGGCCAAATCTGTTCGGCGGCACTTTTCTTTGGTTCGATAAAAAAGAGGCAATCTAAAAAGCTTGTTATCTGTCAGTTCGAGCGCAGTCGAGAACCTAAGTCAAGCTGATAACCAAGGGGTTTCGACTGCGCTCAACCTGACAAAGTCAAAATTTTATTGCTTTTGGACAGCCTCTTGTATTATATTTTCTTTTTCTGTGCTTTAGAATTTTAAAGTATACCCTAGAGAGATATTGGTGTTTATTCTGCTTATGAGGGCAGCACTATCAATCCCTCCATCAAAAAAATAGGAATTCACATCTTGCTCGGTTCTACTGTAGGCCAAATCCAAGCGACTTGCCCCAAAATTGTAACCAATACCTGCGGAAAATCCATTGAGGTCGCCCACAAAATCGCTGTCGGCATAAGGGCTTTCTTCAAATCGGTAACCTGCCCTAAGACTAACTTGGTCTATCCTATATTCACCTCCTAAACGGTAGGAGTTGACCGCACCCAAAGTACCTGCAATAAAATCGTTCTCTGCGGCAAAACTAGGGTCGGAAGTGGGTCTAAGCTCTGCTTTGGACATATCTTGATAGGAGTAATCCAAACTGATAAGTCCATCTTGCCCAAAAACCAATGCCACGCTACCGGTAAACTTTTCAGGTGTTTTTATCCTGTATTCATCATAAAGGTTTACAATACCAAAGTTGATAAAGTCAATATCCGATACCGCCAAATTGGAATTGATTCTTTGTGATGTGTCATCTGTCAAAGTGTACCATGTTGGCGATTGGTAACTACCGCCCACACGAATGGATTGGTTTACTTTGGCAATGGCTCCCAAGCTGAAGGAGAAACCATAACCTTCCGTGTGCAATAAATTGTCGAAAGAGGTGTATTGGATGGGCGATTCCGCATCATAGCCTTCCTCGTCCAAATAGGTAATTCTATCATACAGTACATTGTGGAAATTTACGGATGCACCTAAATACAAATCTTCTTTATATTGGCTGGCAAAATTCAAAGTGAACTTGCTGTTGTATCCGGATGTATTCTGTAAATATCGTTGATTGACATTGCTATATTGAGCATTGGGAAAATAGGAAGTGTTTTGATCGTCATCTTCAACGGGTTCTATAATCCCCGCCTGAAAGCCAAGAAATGCCTGTTGGGCAGAGTAGCCGAGATTGGCACCAATATCCAAATAGGCATCTTCAATAAATTCCCCCTCTTGTGTGCGCAGTGGCCCCAGGGGTTCACCTTGTGCAAAGTTGAGGAAGTAGTTGTCGATACCCACGGATGTTGTTCCGGATGCAATAAACTCGTTGTCAAAATTTTGCACCATATCGTAATTGAAGGCCAATGCAATTTTTTTCCAAGGGCTATCGGTAGATGAATTGAATACGAACACTCCGCCCACTTGGTTAAAATCCAAAGAGTTGGCAGTAGTGTTGCTTAGGGTGTTGCCATAAAGGGCGTCGTTGTTTCTATGATAGTTGGAACCCGTTATGGACAATTCACTAAAATTGAATACGGCAGAACCTGCTGGGTTTACATTTAGTGCGGATAAATCACCGCCCAAGGCTCCAAATGCACCGCCCATAGCCTGAAACCTTGCGGTTCCTTGAATGTTTTCCGTGCTGTAGCGCAATACATCATCAATGGTCTGTGCACTTGCGAAAGTGCATGCCAATACCATTATGAAAGTTGAGATTCTTTTCATTTCTTATGATTTAGATTAATCAAAATAGTTTGTGGATTATGGTCTGCCACCTCTACCGCCTCTACCTCCGGAAGAACGTGATGCGCCTCCTGAAGATCTACTTACACCTGAGCTTCTAGAGCTACTTCCTGAGCTTCGGTAGGTGCCACTGGATCTGCTGCTTCTTGATGAGCCGCTGCTACGGTAACTTCTGGAGCTCGACCTACTGGAAGAACGACTGTAATTTCTACTTGGCGTAGCACTTCTGGATTGATAGCTCCTAGTGGTTCGTCCAGAATTATAGCTTCTGGATGAGGGAGAACTGCTTCTATTGTAGCTTCGGCTGCTTCTTGAAGGAGTTGTCCCATAGGAACGACGTGAGCTTGTTGAACTTCTATTGTAACTTGGGGAAGTTCTTGTGCTTCTACTTGTTCTGTAGTTTCTATTTCTGGCAACGGCGTCTGCGCTTACCGACCTTCTAACGTTGGACCTGTTACTGTAGCCATTGGAACTTCTTCTGTTGGCCAAGCCGTTGTTTCTGGAAACTGTTCCATTGGAACGTCCACTGTTGTTTCTGAACCTAGAGGAATATCCGCTTGATCTAGATGTTAGTGTAGTTCCTGGAATACGGGAAGCATAGCCTCTCCGTCCTGACATGTAGGCGTAGTTTCTGCCATAGTATCCTCTGTTATAGTATGGGCGGTTCCAATAACCACCGTAATAGCCGCCCCAGCCATAGTATCCACCCCATCCGAAGCCAGCACCAGCCCAGCCCCATCCGTTGTAGGGGTATCCCCAGCCGTAATACCCGGCCCAGCCCCAACGGTTATATCTCCATGGGTTGTTCCATCCCCAGCCAAGGCCTCCCCAGCCCCAGCCGGCATTCCATCCCCATCCGTTCCATAGCCATGGGTCGTTCCAACCATAATAGCCGCCCCAGCCCCAACTGTTGTCGTAAACGTTGATGGAAATGCTTGTAGGATTGTCGCCCCAACCAGGGTTTCCGTTATAGTTGTTATTATAGGCAATGTAATCGGTTTGTTCTCCGTAAGGAATGGTGTCGTTTTGGGCCTGACTCGAATAACTGTCTATATCGGTAAAAACTTCGCTATCCAAAATTTCACCGTATTCGTTTGCTTTGTCGCCAAAATAATCGCCGTAAATGTTGTTCTCCTGTTCTTCAATTCTTACTGCTTCGGCATTTTTCTTTTCAACCCCGACAACACGGTTGTTGGTGGAATAGATGCCATCATCGTAATAAGAAGCTTGCTGATAAGAACCACAAGATGCCATAAAGATGGCACTGACCATCAAAATGGACGGGATTCGTAATTTTTTATGGAGTAAAGTCTTTAACATGGCGCAATTTTTATTGTTGAACATACTAAAAATAATTAGTTTTACCCAATCATTTTTATTAATAAAGTCGCAAGTTTTGTGCCAAACTACAATAGATGGGTAAAAAGTTAACGAGTAGAGCGGAAGATTATTCCAAATGGTATAATGAACTGGTCGTAAAGTCAGATTTGGCTGAAAACTCGGGAGTTAGAGGATGTATGGTGATAAAACCCTATGGATATGCCATATGGGAAAAAATGCAGGGGCAGTTGGACAAGATGTTCAAGGAGACAGGTCATGAGAATGCCTATTTTCCGTTGTTCATACCAAAATCGTACTTGAGTAAGGAGGCCAGTCATGTAGAGGGTTTTGCCAAGGAATGTGCTGTTGTTACCCATTACCGATTGAAGAATGCCGAGGATGGAAGTGGCATTGTGGTGGATGAAGATGCAAGATTGGAAGAAGAGCTGATTGTTCGCCCCACGTCCGAAACCATTATTTGGGATACATACAGAAGGTGGATTCAATCTTACCGAGACCTTCCCTTGAAGATCAACCAATGGGCCAATGTGGTACGTTGGGAAATGAGGACAAGGCTTTTTTTGAGGACTGCTGAGTTTTTATGGCAAGAAGGGCATACCGCACATGCCACTCGTGAAGAAGCTTTGGAAGAAGCGGAGCTTATGATGGATATATATGCCGAATTCGCTGAAAAATATATGGGGGTTCCCGTGATAAAGGGGACCAAAACAGAGAGCGAACGTTTTGCGGGTGCGGAAGAAACCTATTGTATAGAAGCATTGATGCAGGACGGAAAGGCCCTGCAAGCCGGTACCTCTCACTTTTTGGGTCAGAATTTTGCAAAAGCTTTTGATGTGAAGTTTGCCAACAAAGAAGGTGGGCAAGAGTATGTTTGGGCCACGTCGTGGGGTGTTTCCACAAGATTGATGGGAGCTTTGGTAATGACCCACAGCGATGACAATGGTCTAGTATTGCCGCCACAGTTGGCGCCAATTCAAGTTGTAATTGTCCCTATATATAAAGGATTGGATCAATTGGACGCTATTTCGGAGAAAGTGGAGCCATTGGTAAAAGAATTGCGTGATAGGGGCATAACAGTTAAATATGATACCCGAGATACGCACAAGCCCGGATTTAAGTTCAATGAATATGAATTAAAAGGTGTTCCTGTGCGTTTGGCAGTAGGTCAGCGCGATTTGGCCAATGGAACTTTTGAAGTGGCTCGCAGGGATACCCTGTCCAAGGAAATTGTAAAGGCCGATGAAGTTGTGGACAAGGTGGTTTCCCTGATGGATGAAATCCAAGAGAACATCTTTAACAAGGCGTTGGATTATAGAAAAAACCATATCACCAAGGTGGATTCCTATGATGAGTTCAAAAAAATTATTGAGGACAAGGGTGGCTTTGTTTCGGCTCATTGGGATGGAACAACGGAGACAGAGGATAGAATAAAAGAGGAGACCAAAGCCACTATTCGCTGTATTCCACTGCATGCAGAAAAGGAGGAAGGAAAGTGTATTGTAACAGGAAAACCATCTGTTCAGCGGGTGTTGTTTGCAAAGGCCTATTAGGTAGGTTGCAAAAAATAATAATTACTGTTGCAAGACTTAAAAATAGTTGTATTTTTGCATCCGCAATTACGCAACCAAATGGCCCGTTCGTCTAGGGGTTAGGACGCCAGGTTTTCATCCTGGTAACAGGGGTTCGATTCCCCTACGGGCTACGAAGAAAAGTTTTAGGCTAAAAAGCTGCTTATTTTTTTAACTTTGTAGCTTAAAATTTTGAAATTGAAATAATGGCCCGTTCGTCTAGGGGTTAGGACGCCAGGTTTTCATCCTGGTAACAGGGGTTCGATTCCCCTACGGGCTACAACAAAAGGATTTAGAAAGAATTAAATTTAAGCAATGGCAAACCATAAGTCAGCATTAAAGAGAATCAGAAGAAACGAAGCAGTACGTTTGCGTAACAGGTACCAGCACAAAACTGTGCGTAACGCCATCAAAAAATTGCGTAACGAGGAAGATAAAAAAGCTGCTGAGGCTTTGTTGCCTACCGTAGTTGGTATGATTGATAAATTGGCCAAGAAAAATATCATTCATAACAACAAGGCCGCAAACCTAAAGAGTAAATTGATGACTCAAGTTGCAGCAATGTAATTTTAGTTTGACCACAATATTCTGAACGCCTCCAAATTGGGGGCGTTTTTGTTTTTAACAATCTTATCTGAAAGCCTTTCTTTTATGAATAAGTACGCCCAAGAGAAAAGTGCCGTACATGATAAGGATCAATATTCTTAATATGCTCCGAAAGTGATAATCTACCCAAATTTTTGGGGCTTCATATCCAACCCAAAACAAAAATGGAAAAACGGAATGAAAGATTATCAACCCCAAACCCATCCAATACATGAGGTTGTATTTCTTGGGGTAGGGTGTAGGTTCGTTCTTTTTTTCTTTTAAATAAAGCCATATACTAAAAAGTAAAATAAAGGAAGCGATCATGTCGGCATAGTAAAGGTTGCTGTACAAAGGATTTTGAAAAAATAGACTTATCACATAACCGGAAATACTTGCCAAGCCCCCAATTTGTATCCACTTTTTATGTTTTTTGTTTTGAACCATTTTCCAGTAGATATAGTAGAAAAACAAAAATGAAATCACGGAATAGATGTTGAATATAATGACGTTGTACCAACTATACTTTTCAACATTCACTACTTGGAATTCGTTATAGTGTTTAATGAAATACCCCAATAGCTCCGTAAGGAAAGTGTACATCAAATAAATGGGATAGTACTTTAGTGGGGTGTCAAAATACGATCGGTAACAGGCCATGGACACAATCCAGACGATAAGATAGAATGGAAGAATGTATTGTTCGGTAATAAAGTTGTAAAATCCTTCCATTATTGGTTGCTGTCTGGTTCTCAAAGCTTTTAAAGGTAAATCAAGATAAGAAATAAAAGCCTTCGAGGTTGGAGGCTTAAATTTTTACTTGGAAGGCTTTTTTTTACCTGAATGCTTTTCTTTTTCCTATGAGCAGGCCCAAAATGATAAGTCCATACATTAAGGCTATGGATGTTAACAATAATGGTCTAAAATAAATTTGGATGCCTATATTAAGATCTAACAGATAGATTACAGAAATTATGGGAAACAATGTGTAAAAGACCATCAAACCCGAACTAATCCAAAACATTAGATTGAATTTTAATGGTTGCGTCTTTTCTTCTTGTATTTTTTCCTTGAAATATTGAATAATGACATAGACCATCATGAGAGATCCTATGATATGGCCATAGGTCATTTGATTGTGCAAGGGATTGTAGATTATTGCATTGGCAATATAGGATAGTATGCAAAGAATACTTAAATAACGAATCTGTTTTTTGATCGTTCCATTCTGGGCCACTTTTCGGTATACCTCAAAGAAGAAAATAAAAAACACAATCTGGTAAACATTATAAATTATAACATTGTGCCAAGCATATCTGCCATCAGAGAAAAACTGAAAATTGTTGTTGTATTTAATCAGTACGCCCAAGAGCTCTGTGAAAAAAGTATAAATGATTATCATTGGGAGATATTTAAGCGGTGTGTCGAAATACCTACGATACCGAAATATCGATATTACCCAAGTTATCAGATATAGTGGTACATAAAAATGCTCAGTCAGATATTTAAAGAGCTCTTCAAACATACTTTTTAGAAGTCGGTGTAAGGGGGTGGTCCTGAACCTCCGTGGTTGAGGTTCAAACTCTTAATGTCATCCTGAAAGAGTGATGGGGCAAAACCCGCTTGGGATGTGTTTGTTCCATCTTTTTCACCTGTTTCCGAGTTGCCCACAACACCTTTTATTGGTTTTGCCTTTCCGTCTGCACCAATATAGAATCCGAGTTCTTTGCCATCAATAATTGTGGTGGGGACTAAAAAAATAGAATTCTGCCTTGGATGTACAACTTTTTTTCCGTCGGGAAACCTTTCTTTATCCGGATAATTGGCAAAATATAGACGTAGCGATGCAACTTCAACGCCAGCTTCTTTGGCCTCTTGTTCTACGTAGGCCATATAGTCTTTTATGTCTGCATAGCTAAAGGATGTAAAGCGAGCGGGAATATGCTTTCTGTCAGGATATCGCTCCATTTCATATTCTTCGATTACACCTACCCTGTTCTTGGTGTAATTATCGTAGAGTGATTTGGATTCTTCTAAAGAAATAATGCCTTCGGGTGGTAAAACTTCTTCTGGTTCGGTTGGTTCATCTTTCTTGGGCCCTTGTTGGCAAGCTCCAAGTAAAAGTAATATGGCCCCAAAAAATGCAATTACGGCCTTTTGGTTGTTTTTCATAGTTAAGTATTTAATGTTCAGTTTTTGAGGAAACCGGACTAAAGATATGCCTTTTCTATAAATTGGCTCAACAAAAAGCCCTTCAAAAAACTTGAAGGGCCTGTAACATTATGATATGGAGTGTTGTGTGGTTTTACTCGTTCATGGTGAGTAAAAACTCCTCGTTGTTCTTGGTTTGCTTTATACGTTGCTCCATAAACTCCATTGCTTCAATAGGGTTCATGTCTGCAAGATATTTGCGCATGATCCACATACGTTGAATGGTGTTTTCATCCAACAACAGATCATCTCTTCGTGTTGAGGAAGAAATAAGGTCGATGGCAGGGAAGATTCTTCTGTTGGAGATTCTTCTGTCCAACTGAAGCTCCATGTTACCTGTACCCTTGAATTCCTCAAAGATAACTTCGTCCATTTTGGAACCGGTTTCGGTCAAGGCCGTTGCAATAATGGATAATGACCCACCATTTTCAATGTTACGGGCCGCACCAAAGAAACGTTTTGGTTTATGTAGTGCGTTTGCGTCCACACCACCACTCAATACTTTACCAGATGCTGGTTGTACGGTGTTATAGGCTCGGGCCAAACGCGTAATGGAGTCCAAAAGGATCACTACGTCATGACCACATTCCACCAATCGTTTTGCTTTTTCCAATACAATGTTGGCTACTCTTACGTGCTCGGTGGCTTCCTTGTCAAAGGTAGAGGCAACTACTTCACCACGTACGTTGCGTTGCATGTCGGTAACCTCCTCGGGGCGCTCATCGATCAATAGAATGATTTGATATACCTCGGGGTGGTTAGCTGCAATGGCGTTGGCAATATCCTTAAGTAACATGGTTTTACCCGTTTTGGGTTGGGAAACGATCATTCCCCTTTGTCCTTTCCCGATAGGGGAGAACAGGTCCATAATTCTTGTGGAAATAGTGCTTTGTTTTTCCGCCAACTTGAACTTTTCCTTAGGGAACAATGGGGTAAGGTGCTCAAAAGCCACTCTGTCACGAACCACTTGTGGGTCCAATCCGTTGATTTTGTTCACTTTGATCAGCGGGAAATATTTTTCACCCTCTTTTGGAGGTCTAATGTTTCCTAAAATTGTATCCCCGGACTTAAGTCCGAACAATCTTATCTGTGATTGGGAAACATAAATATCGTCGGGAGAAGACAGGTAATTGTAATCGGAGGACCGTAGGAATCCGTAACCATCCTGCATAATGTCCAGCACACCTTCGCTCTCAATAATGCTATCAAACTCAAATTCAGGCTCTTTGTACCTGTTCTTTAAATCCTTGTCAAAATTGCTGTTCTTTTTATCGTGGTGTGGTTTGTTATGTTGGTTGTTTCTCCTGTTGTTTTGGTTCTTTTGGGAGTTGCTGCTGCCGTGGGCTTTATTGTCTTGAGACTTGTTGTCCTGTGGCTTGTTGTCCTTTTTCTGAGGTTTTCCTTGAGGTTTGGAGTCCTCTTTTTTGCTCCTGGGCTCTCTTTTTTGAGGTGCTTTTTTTGGAGCGTCACCTTCCGTGCTTTTCGTCTCCGAAGCTTTAGGGCGAGGAGCTCTGGGCTTTTTAGGTTTTGGCGCTGGCTTTTCGTCTGCGCTTGCTGTAACAGTTTCTGCAACAGCTTTAGGGTTGGATGCTTGGACGTCCAGTATTTGATATACTAGGTCCAATTTTTTCAATGATTTGAATTTGGGAACATTAAGACCCTTTGCAATTTCTTGCAACTCAGGAAGCTTTTTAGCTTTTAGATCTGAAATCTCGAACATTAAGTAATGGAATAAGTTAAACTTGTGTTATTCTAAAATTTGAAGTAAAGTTATCTTTGGATACTACTGGAGTAAGAATTCCGAGGTAGGTGCTTTATAATAACGTGACAATATTACAAATAATTTTTCAAGAATAAGGCCTTATTTATCAAAAAGACGCCTATTTTTGGCATTCGAAATCAATTTGCACAATGATTCAGCGAATACAAACGTTATTTTTACTGATAGTAGGCCTTATATCGGGCATACTTCCGTTTTTTCTGAATTTATGGGTGGAAGTAGGCGGAAGAGAAGTATTTGCCCAAGATCAAGTTATTGTAAGCTTGGTTTTTTATGTGGTAACCGTCTTGGCCGTAGTTTCGATTGTAATGTACAAGAAAAGACAAAATCAATTTGTGGTAAACAGATTGAATATGATATTGAACCTTTTTTTACTAGGATTTTTCGTTTATCGATCACTAAGCCTATCCGGAGAAACTGTGGTTTCTGAGAAGGGTATTGGGATGCTGATTCCTGTATTTTCTATCGTTTTTCTTGTCCTGGCCAACAGGGCTATCAAAAAGGATGAAGATCTTGTAAAATCTGTCGATCGCTTACGTTGAACCTAACATCTTAGTAGTATTAGTGCGAAAAAACCCTGGCTTTGGCCGGGGTTTTTATGTTTTGGGCTATCGTTTGCCCAGTTCAATTACCTCAAGGTCGCTAATCTTATCCCCATTGATCACAAAACGAAGCATGGTACGCATTTGATGAAAACCATATTTGCCGCAAGCTCCTGGGTTCATGTGCAAAACCCCCAATTTTTTATCGTTCATCACTTTTAAAATATGGGAGTGGCCACAAATAAAAAGTTTAGGTGGATTATTTCTAATTTCTTCCCGTACCCGAGCATCGTACCTGTTGGGGTAACCCCCAATGTGCGTGATCCATACATCCACACCCTCGCACATAAACCTGTTGTTTTCCGGGAATTCTTTTTGAATCACATGGTCATCAATGTTCCCGTGTACCCCCCGAACAGGTTTTAGAGCTTCCAACTGGTCGGTAACGGATAAACTTCCAATATCGCCCGCATGCCAAATTTCATCAGCCTGTGCGGCATACTTTAAAATGGTGTTGTCCATGTGGCCATGGGTGTCGGAAAGCAATAAAATCTTCGTCATTTCGCTAAAAATATGCTAAAACCTCAAGGTTGAATTTGTGTTGGAAAGGATTGAATTATCTTTATGGGCTTAAAAGTAAGGGATCACATTGAGATATTTTATCCAATTTTCTTATTTCGGTAAGGCATACCACGGATGGCAGAATCAACCGAACGCCATAACCGTGCAGGAGGTTTTGGAAAAGGCACTGTCCACACTTTTACGTAAAAAGGTGGAAGTGGTGGGAGCCGGTAGAACCGATGCAGGTGTACATGCAAGGCAGATGTTTGGCCATTTTGACTTTGAGCCCATCTCCGATACAGATGACTTAATATATCGGTTGAATGCTTTTTTACCAGATGATATCGCGGTGCAAAGAATCCATCAAGTTGCTATTGAAGCCCATGCCCGGTTTGATGCCGTGCAACGTACCTACGAATATTGGTTGGTGAAAGAAAAAGATCCATTTCTTTTCGATCATGCCCATTTTGTAAAACATTCGTTGGATATAGAAGCCATGAACAAGGCAGCTAAAATATTGTTGGAATACACCGACTTTGAATGTTTTTCCAAATCCAATACCGATGTAAAAACGTTTAATTGCGATGTTCGCGAAGCTCACTGGAAAATTGATTGTGATAAATGGGTGTTCACCATAACCGCCGATCGGTTTTTACGAAATATGGTCCGCGCTGTGGTAGGTACTTTGTTGGATGTGGGCATGGAAAAAATGCCTCCTGAGGATATCCATCAAATTGTTGCGAGTAAAGATAGGGGGGAGGCAGGTGTCTCCGTCCCAGCAAAAGGATTATATTTGACCAAGGTTTCATATCCAAAAGAAATTTTTGATGAGCAAAAAGGATGATGTAGGAAAAGCGTTTGATTTTAGACTGTTCAAACGGGTTTTTTCACGGACCAGACCCTATAGGGGCATTTTTTGGTTGGTGGCCATTGTGGCCATCCTCTCCGCAGCATTTGCCATTGGGATTCCGTTGTTGGTCAAAACCATCATAAATCAATCTTTGGAAAATAAGGACTCGGGTCAGCTGCTTCAGAACGTCTTGTACATGTTGGCCTTTTTGTTGGGTCAGGTAACCACACAATTGTTGTTCAACTATTACGCGAACTTACTCGGAGAGTCTGTAATACGCGATATCCGAATCAATCTTTTTGAGAAGATGACCAGCTTTAAAATGACCTATTTCGACAATTCTTCCATCGGCGTTTTGGTCACAAGGGCGGTGGCGGATATGCAGCGAATAGGGGAAATATTCAGTCAGGGATTTTTTATGATTGTGGCCGATGCCCTTAAAATGTTGTCGGCAGCCATCATTATGGTGGTCATTAATTGGAAACTGGCCTTGATTGTTTTTGCAATTATGCCCATTATTTTGATTGCCACCCGTCTCTTTCAACAAGCCATGAAGGTAGCTTTTGTGGAAGTGCGCGCCCAAGTGTCCAACCTTAATTCCTTTGTGCAAGAGCGCATCGCAGGAATGAAAATCGTGCAACTCTTCAACCGTGAGGAAATTGAAAAGGAAAAGTTCCGGGCCATCAACGAAAAGCATCAAAACGCTTGGTTGAAAACGGTATGGTACAACTCCATATTTTTTCCGATAGCGGAAATTTCCAACTCCATTGGTATTGGATTGGTGGTGTATTTCGGTGTGATTCAGAATATAGAAAATGTGGGGATGGACAACAAAGGGGCCATTGTCGCTTTCTTTTTCTTGATGGATCTGTTGTTCCGACCACTTCGTCAGATTGCGGATAAGTTCAACACCCTGCAAATGGGGATGGTAGCTGCCAACCGTGTGTTCAAGATTTTGGATACCGACAGCCATATTGATGATAAGGGAACCGTTGAGAAAGAAGATGTAAAAGGCGATATTGAATTTAAAGATGTCCGTTTTGGTTATGTGCCCGATGAAGAAGTACTTCACGGAATTTCCTTTAAAGTGAAAGCAGGGGAAACGGTGGCCATAGTTGGTGCAACGGGTGCGGGTAAATCTACCATCATCAATCTGCTCAATCGATTCTATGAAATCAGTTCCGGAAAAATTTTGGTGGATGATGTGTGTTTGGACGACTACACCTTAAAATCACTACGTTCCCACATTGCGATTGTACTGCAAGATGTTTTTCTGTTTGCCGATACCATTGCAAACAACATTTCGCTTCGCGATGAGTCCATTACCACGGAACAGATTGAAGCCGCGGCCAAGCAAATTGGCGTACACGAGTTTATTTCAAGTTTGCCGGGAGGTTACCAATATAATGTAAAGGAACGCGGCACCATGCTCTCCAGTGGTCAACGTCAGCTTATTGCCTTTTTGCGCGCTTATGTGAGCAACCCAAGTATTTTGATTTTGGACGAGGCCACATCTTCCGTAGATACCTATTCCGAGCAATTAATACAACGCGCTACGGATAAGATTACCGAGGGAAGGACTTCCATTATCATTGCACACCGTTTGGCGACCATCAAAAAAGCGAATAAGATCATAGTGATGGATGCGGGGGAGATTGTCGAAATCGGCACCCACAAAGAACTTCTTGAAAAAGGCGGTTACTACAACGATTTGTACACTGCACAATTTTTGGCCGAGGAGGTGGCTTAATCTGGATTTTATTGCTCCAAATCCTTTTTAATACGATGTATCAATTCCTCTCTTCCTTTAAATGGAACAAACTCCCCATTTTTAATGTAGGATATGGAACCTGTTTCCTCGCTCACTACCAAGCACAGTGCATCGGTTTTTTCCGTGATTCCCACGGCAGCCCTATGTCGCAATCCGAAACGGAGGGGAATGTTTCGGTCGTTGGAAACCGGTAGAATCACTCTTGTAGCGGTAATAAAGTTATCTTGGATCACAATGGCCCCATCGTGCAACGGGCTGTTTTTAAAGAAAATGCTTTCCAATATAGGTTGGGTCACCTTTATGTTCATGGCATCCCCCGTAGATTTAACAAAATCCATGGAATTGTTGCGTTCAATTACGATCAGTGCCCCCGTTTTGGAGCTGCCCATGCGTTCGCAGGCACCAATTATGGCATCCACATCGGTATTGGTGGCAATGGCCTCTTGCTTTAGGAATTTAAAATGTTTAAAAATATTGCGTTTGGAGGCGAAGTTGGTGGAGCCGATCATCAGCAAAAACTTTCGAATCTCTTGCTGAAACACAATGATCAAGGCAATCAAGCCAATGTTCATAAAGCCGCCGACCATGCTACTGATCATTCTCATTTGCAGCAATTCGGTTAGTTTCCACAGCGCCCAAACAATCACTATCCCAATAAAAATATTGATGGCGACCGTACCCTTGACCAATTTGTAAATGTAATACAGGAGTGCGGCCACGAGGACTATGTCGATAATATCCGTAATCTTGAACTCGAGAAAATTTAAAAAATCCAACCGCAGTGTTTTTGTAAAATTAGCAAAAATAGGAGAACCTCAAATCAGAGTGCGTTCTCTTTTAAGGCTTCCACAAGTTTAACACATTCCGTAGCTTCTTTTACATCGTGGGCCCGAATAATGTTTGCACCCCTTAAAAGGGCAATGGTGTGCAGGGCCGTGGTGCCGTTCAATGCCTCTTGTGGGGATGATTCCAACACTTTGTAGATCATGGATTTTCTGCTCAACCCAATCAAAATAGGCAAACCAAAGGTTTGGAACATATCCAAATGGTTTAAAAGCGTATAATTTTGTTCCGTTGTCTTGGCAAAGCCAAAGCCTGGGTCTATAATAAGATCATTTATTTTTTGGGATGTGGCCTTCTGGACTTTTTCTGAAAAATAAATCCTGAGGTCGTTGATCAAGTTATGGTAGGTAGCTTCTTTTTGCATGGATTGCGGGGTGCCTTTCATGTGCATCATAATATACGGAACTTGGTACTTTGCGATGGTTCCAAACATTTCATCATCCAAATTTCCAGCAGCAATGTCGTTAATAATGGCCGCACCATGCTCAATACTTTCTGCAGCCACCTTGCTTCTGAATGTATCCACAGAAATCAAAGTATCGGGAAACCTTTTTAGGATAAGGTCGATAACGGGAACCATTCTGCGCAATTCCTCATCCTCTGGAACATGTTCGGCACCAGGTCGCGAACTGTAGGCGCCCATATCAATAAAAGTGGCACCATGGTCGAGCATATATTCAACTTGGGTGAGTATGGAACCTTCATTCTTGTAATTTCCACCATCAAAAAAAGAATCTGGTGTAAGGTTGAGGATGCCCATTACTTTGGGCCTTTTTAGGTCTACAAGTTCACCTTTGCAGTTTATGGTCATAAAAAATATCTGCTTTGTTGGGTTTCATTATCTTTGGCAAAGTGCTTTTGGGCACAAGCAAGTTGGACGAAATTTACGCAAATTAGCAACAATACATGCAGCATACTTCCCAACAATACGATGAGGTGATACAAACCTGCCGGGAATTGTTTTTGAAAAAGGCCAAGGATTACGGCACAGCTTGGCGAATCCTACGGTTACCGTCATTAACAGATCAGATTTTTATAAAGGCCCAGCGCATTCGAAGCCTTCAACAGAACAAGGTGCGTAAAGTGGATGAGGATGAGCGTTCGGAGTTTATCGGAATTATCAATTATTCCATTATGGCGCTTATTCAAATTAAAAAAGGTGTGGTGGAACAACCGGACCTAACGGCTGATGAAGCCATTGCACTTTATGATGAGGAAGTCACCATCACCAAAAAATTGATGGAAGACAAAAATCACGACTATGGTGAAGCTTGGAGGGATATGCGGGTAAGCTCACTTACGGATTTAATTTTGCAAAAGTTGTTGCGCGTAAAACAGATTGAGGACAATCAAGGGGCTACCTTGGTGAGTGAAGGTGTGGATGCCAACTATCAGGATATGGTTAATTATGCAGTTTTTGCGCTCATACACTTGAGCGAAAATTCCAAAATCCAAGCACCAAAATCCAAATAACAGCGCATGACAGAGCAATGTGGATATAGGGGAAAAGAGACAAGAACAAAGACAAAAGAAGATAGTTGGGTTTATCGTCAATCACATATTGTGTCTATGGCTTCCTATACTTTGTTGAAAATTGGTGGGATCCGCGTCAGGTCGGCGTTTTTTGTTTCGTGAAAAAATTATTTTGATAGTATATGAAATATTTAGTTTGGATATCAAGAATTATAGTGGGGGTGCTGTTCATTATCAGCGGGCTTATAAAGCTGAACGACCCCATGGGGTTTTCCTTTAAACTGGAAGAATACTTTAGCCCAGGTGTGTTGGACTTACCTTTTTTAACCCCCTTGGCATTGGGAATCTCCATTTTTGTAGTGATTGTTGAGGTGATTCTTGGAGTTTTGCTCCTAATCGGGTTTAAACCCAAATTCACGGTTTGGAGTCTTTTACTCATGATTGTCTTCTTCACCTTTCTTACCTTTTACTCGGCCTATTTCAATAAAGTAACCGATTGTGGATGTTTTGGGGACGCCATCAAACTAACCCCGTGGGAATCCTTCACCAAGGATGTGGTTCTGCTGATATTTATTCTGATACTGTTTTTCGGCAGAGAATATATCAAACCCTTGTTCAGTCCCAAAACCAATTGGATTGTTGGGGGAGTGGCATTGTTGGCCTGTATTTTGTTCGCCAACCATGTTTTGGCCCATTTACCTACGGTAGATTTTAGGCCTTATAAAATTGGGGCAAATATCCAAGAAGGAATGTCCGTCCCCGATAATGCTCCACAACCTATTTACGAGTATGCATGGCGTTTTATGGTAAACGGAGAAGAGCAAATTTATATTACTGAGGGAGATTACCCAACGGTGGATGGCGAATTTATTGATGTGGAAACTACCGAAATCCAAGCAGGGTACGAACCACCCATCCACGATTTTACCATAGAACAAGAAGGTCAGGATTATGCAGCGGAACTTTTGGAAGAAGATAAATTGGTGATGGTGATAGCCTATGATTTAAGAAAAACAGGTGGTTTGACCACAGGTGCAACCAATGAAGAAATTGAGGCCGCACAAAATGAAATTTATCCTGAGCTCAAGAAAACAGTCGATAGAGCAAAACAAAAAGGATACAAAGTCATTGGGATGTCCGCTTCGAGCAGCGATATGGCCAATAAGTTGATAGATACCTACGGACTGGACTTTGAGTTTTATTTTACCGATGAGACCACATTGAAGACCATTGTGCGTTCCAATCCAGCTATTTTGGTGCTCAGCAAGGGAACCATTCAGCAAAAAGTACACTACAACGATTTTGATGAACTTACTTTCTGATCATAAAGGAATCGAAACACCAAACAGTATAACATAATAACAAATAACATGAGAACAAAGATTGTGGCAGGAAACTGGAAAATGAATAAAAACCTTCAAGAAACGGAGGAATTGTTGGCCGAGCTTTCCGCCAAACTACCCGATACCGATGCCGATGTAATCGTAGCACCGACCTTTGTAAACCTCCAAGCTGCACAACAAGCACTTCAGGATTCCAAAATGCAAGTTGCTGCGCAGAACATGCATTTTGCCGAAAGTGGCGCCTATACAGGAGAAATTTCAGCGGATATGCTACTTAGTTTAGGTGTGGATGTAGTAATCTTGGGCCACTCCGAAAGACGTGCTTACTTTGGTGAGGACGATGCTCTTTTGGCCAAAAAGGTAAAAACAGCCATTGAGAAGGATTTGAAGGTTATTTTCTGTTTTGGAGAAGAGTTGGAAGATAGAAAATCCGATAAGCACTTTGCTGTTGTGGAAAGCCAATTGAAAAACGCCCTTTTTGATTTGGATCCCAGCGCTTGGAGTAAAATAGTACTTGCCTATGAACCGGTTTGGGCCATTGGTACAGGTGAAACTGCAAGCCCGGAGCAGGCTCAGGAAATGCACGCGTTCATCAGAAAGACAATTGCCGAAGGATTCAATGCTTCCATTGCCGAAGATATTTCCATTTTGTACGGAGGAAGTGTAAAGCCTGCCAATGCGGCCGAGATATTTTCAAAGCCGGATGTGGACGGTGGTTTGATCGGTGGCGCTTCTTTGGTGGCTAGCGATTTTACGGATATCATCAAGGCGATTTAAACCATGTCCTTGATATACCTCGAATACGATTTTAAGATTGACCCGCTCCAACCCGCGACAGATATTTTGATTGCGGAGTTGGGGGAATTGGGTTTCGAAAGTTTTGTGGAAAATGAAACAGGACTTTTGGCCTACATCCTAAAATGCGAATGGCGTGATGGGGTATTGGAGGATCTGTTCGTATGCCAAAATCCAAATTTTGAGATAAGCTGGACCAGTAAAGAAATTGAACAGCAGAATTGGAACGCAGAATGGGAAAAGAACTTCCATCCCATTAAAGTAGGGGAAAAATGTATGGTTCGTGCACCTTTCCACGAGGCCGTTGAGGTTGATTATGATATTGTCATAGAGCCGAAAATGAGTTTCGGCACCGGTCACCACGAAACCACGCACATGATGTTGCAACATATTCTGGATACGGATTTTTCAGGAAAATCGGTCTTGGATATGGGTTGCGGAACAGGTGTTCTTGCCATTTTGGCCAAAAAGAAAGGAGCTGCCGAAGTAGAGGCCATTGATATTGATGAGTGGTGTTATTTGAATACCCAGGAAAATGTGGAGCGCAATGACTGTGCAGATATAAAAGTTTTTCAGGGCGACAGTAGTTTGCTGGATGGAAAAAAATATGATGTTGTTCTGGCCAACATCAACCGGAATATTTTATTGGAAGATATTCCTATATACACAACTTGCTTAAAAAAGGGAGGTTTCTTATTTTTAAGTGGCTTCTATTTGGAGGATTTAGATGCAATTTCTTCAAAATGTGACGCCTACGGTTTGGAATTTGAAAAAAATATTGAGAAGAATAACTGGGTTGCAGCAAAATATGTAAATTAGAAATACGTAAACTCCAAGAGATTATGGGAACTAAAGAAAAAGAGTTGGAAGGTGTCCTTCTGGACGAAGAGACCATAAATGAGCACGAGATAGTTCTTTTTAATGACGATGTCAATACCTTTGATCACGTTATTCAAACACTGATCAATGTTTGTGAGCATACGCCAGAACAAGCCGAACAGTGCTCTTTGATTGTGCATTACAAAGGAAAGTGCACCGTAAAAACGGGAGAGTATGCTGCCCTAAAGCCTAAATGCAGTAAGCTGTTGCAGGCGGGCTTAAGTGCCGAGATTGTTTAACTTGCCAATTCCAGCAAAAGTTCTCCACCTCAAACCGACATAACAATATTTCAAAACTAAAGCTCATGAATTCTTTACCTTGAACTAGCATCTCTTACCATCCCAATTCTTCATATTTAGCCTAAACAACCAAAAACCAACCCACTAACCACCCATTCTGAAAAATGAGTGAATTTTTTAAGGCTGAATTAAAAGATCGTTTTTTGGAATATGCCTTGGAGCGAAGCGATTACTTCCAAATCCAAACCCTTTACGATGAATTTTTAAGACCCAATTATAGTCTGGAATATGCTCAAAAATTGGTGCATGAAATCCAAACTTACGACCCCGATTTACTGGATGTAATGAGTGGCAATGGTATGGATATTTTTATGTTGGCCTCTACATCCCATACCGAAGATTTTTTGGATGAAGGTGGATTTATGAATCTTTATGTAAAGGAAGAGGAGAAGTGGGATGCGTTTCTAGGGCAGTTATCGGGTACGCCAAAATTGACCAAGGAGGAAAGGGAACTACTGAAGAAGAACACTCCAGATTTGAAACGGGAAAAAGTGATGCTCGTAGGACTTATAGTAGCGGTGGCGATCAGCTTTTTGTTTACATTGGTCAGTATCTTTAAAGAAACTCTCCTGGAGCCGGAATATGTCCCTGCCGACGAGTTTGAACGAAAAATAGATCAGTTGCGAGAACAGTATATTTTGGAGAACGAGAAAATGCAACGGGAATTGGAAAACACCCAACGTATGTTGGACTCATTGGCAAAATAAACCTCATATAAAAGCGGTAACCAATTCCGGTCATCGCCTTTTGATTTTTATTGCAATTATGGTTATTCAGGCTTCATCCCAGGCTGAACGATTTGGTAATTGGACTTGGCTTTAGCTTCCTCGACAATTTTCCTTACATCTTCCAATAACTTTTTGGCATCGTAGATTATCCCATCTTTTATGGTATACTTTACTCCTCCAACACGTTCAATGCTATTGTCCTGCTGTAGTTCAATGGCCCCTGTACCGTAGAGCGCTTTTAAGTTCTCCAAGGGATTTTCTTCGATGATCACAAAATCCGCCAGTTTCCCAACTTTTATGGTTCCTATTTCATCATCCAAGCCAAGGGCTTCCGCACCATTTAGGGTAGCGGCCTTAATTACCTCTAAGGGATGAAAACCGGCTTCGCGCAAAAGTTCCATCTCCCGGGGGTAGGCAAAACCATAAAGCTGATAGATAAATCCAGCGTCGGTGCCCACCGTGACCCTTCCTCCTCTGTTTTTATATTCATTCAAGAAAGCCATCCAAAGCTCATAGTTTTCCTTCCAATCAATTTCTTGTTCCGTACCCCAATAATGCCAGTAGGATCCATGGGATTGTCTGCTCGGCGCATAAAACTCCCAAAGAGAGGGGAGTGTGTATTCCTCATGCCATTCGGCACGTCTGGCCCTTTGTAAGTCCCTGTTGGCCTCGTAAATAACCATGGTGGGCGAGAGGGAAAAATCCAAGGAAATCAGTTCGTCCATCACCTCGTTCCATTTTTTGGAAAATGGCTTTGCAGCTTGTGCCCAAAGTTGACCAGCCTCACCGAAGCGGTCTTGCTCGTTTTGGTAATTGTAATCCAAAGAATAGTTTTGAACAGTTCTGTCATCGAACATGGCTTCCGGTAATCCGTACCAATGTTCCATGGAAGTAAGTCCTGCTCTAGCACTATGGAGCACATTCCACCTGCCTACATACAATTGGGCATGATGGGTCTTGGAGCGCAGCCCCATTTTTTTGTTTTCGTCCAAGGCCGCGGTCATTACCTCGGGCAGGCCTCCACCAAACTTAATGCCATCTGCACCTTTTTTGGCGTTGGCCCTGACCCATTCCCGGGCAGCTTCGGGGGTAGTGATGTCCCCTCGTCCCCGTTCTCCGTTTAAATTGCTGCCGAACCAAGTGTAAGCCTGTATTCTTGGAGCGGTAATTTCGTTTTTTGCACTTTTCTCCTTTTGGTCCAGCACCCAATCAATTCCATTGCCCGAACCTGGGTCGCAAATGGTGGTAATGCCATGCCCCATCCATAACTTGTAAACATATTCGGCAGGTGTTCCCTGTGAGGTGCCCCCGATATGTGCATGCGTATCCACAAACCCAGGGAGCAAGTACATACCTTCCGCATTGAGCTCTTTTCCGCCAGGTTTGAGCTTTGGTCTTCTGTTAGGGTCAATGTCCATTCCCGGGAAACCTACCACTTGCACGGAGGAAATCCGATTGTTTTCCACTACAATGTCCACTGGGCCGATAGGAGGCGACAAGGTTCCATCTATTACGGTTACCCCCCGTATAATTAATTGCGACCAAGGCCCTTCTCCATCGGTTCTTGGAGGGGCCTTTTCAATTTGAGCCTTCACATAAATACTTAATAACAAGCATGCAAATAGAAAAGTTTTGGCTTTGAGATTCTTCATAGGATCGGTTTGGTTGGATGTAAATTAGGCAAAAGTTTTATAAAGGTCTTTGTAAGGATGTTGTTGTTTTTTTAATCGAAAAAAATTCCCCGCATGCATGCATTGGGGTTTCCATTGAAACTGCCATTCCCGTGAAAACGGGAATCCAAATGCAATTTTTACGTATTAAAACATTTTTTTTGACATGCTAATTTAACCAAGCTGTTGATTTTTTATTAAATTGTTACAAGCTAATTCAACAAACCATTGACTTTTTTTACTAAACCTCGTTCTTTTTCGATAAAGAAAGGAAGTTTGTTCGCAATCCTTTTTGTGGTGCAATTTACTTTCTCGCAAAATGCTCCAATAACTCTATTGGGCGAATCAAGGACCTTCCCTGAATTTTTTAAGGAATTGGAGGAAAAATCCGGTTATTCCTTTTTCTACCTCGATGCCTGGGTTGAAGATCTTAAGGTGGAACAAAACTTTCAAGAGGCTACTATTTCCGATATTTTGGAAATCGTTCTATCCGAGACTCAATTGAACTTTTACCTTTTTGAAGAGGAAAAACGTGTGTTTTTGCTTCAAAACACGGTTATCTACGATGAACTCCCTCCCAGCTTTCATCAAACAAAGGACACCTTAGGGAATACAACGGTTGTGCAAGGTCAAAGAAATATTCCTCCTCCCACATTTTATAATGATGAAGTATCCCAAACCACGGAAAAAGTTCCAGTTGTTCGTATAGGAAGAGCCGATGAAAAGTATTTAAGGCCAACCTACCGATTGTCCGGGAGGGCAATCAATGCCGAAACAGGTGCCCCTATACCTGACTTGGCCATTAGGGTGAAAGGTAGGAGTGGTGTAACCGTTACAAACGAGCAAGGGGAGTACGAGTTGGTATTGCCGGCCGGATATAACCTTATTTCTACCAGTGCCATGGGAATAAGGGATTCGGAACGCGAAGTCATCATGTACAACGAAGGCACCCTGACCCTTCAATTACAGGAAAGTCTGGAACAGTTGCAGGAAGTTGTGGTCGAAGCAGATGCAGTGAGCAATGTTCAAGAGGCAGTTTCCGGCAGCGAAGAGATAAGCTCCGAGGAGTCCAAGGATATCCCTTTGGTGCTCGGGGAACGCAATATATTGGAAGTGGCCAAGGCCCTGCCCGGGATTTCCTCGGCCGGTGAAGGGGCTTCTGGGCTCAATGTTAGAGGGGGCAAGACCGACCAAAACCTTGTTTTGTTGGACGATGCCGTCATTTACAACCCAACCCATTTCTTTGGGATTTTTCAGGCATTGAACCCGTTCACAACGGAAAAAGTCAACATCTACAAAGGGGCACCGCCCGTGGAATTTGGTGGTCGGCTTTCTTCGGTGCTCGATATTGAGACCAAAAACGGGGATACCCAAAAAATATCGGGAGAGGGCTCCATAGGCCCGGTTACCGGAAACCTAGCTTTGGAAATTCCATTGAAAAAGGAGGTTTCCTCCTTGGTTATAGGAGGTAGGGGCGCCTATGCCGATTGGATATTGAAAGCTTTGGATGATGAGGACCTGAGCAACAGCGAGGCATCATTTTTTGATGGAATCGTAAAATATCATCATAAATTCAGTGAAAACAGCGAAATTCGTGGTACCGCCTATTACAGCAAGGACAATTTTAGCATCACTTCCGATTCCCTTTATAATTACAGTAACCGTTTGGGCTCCGTACGTTGGGCACATAAGCTGAGCGAGAAAAGCACCGGAGTGCTCACGGCAAGTAACAGCAATTATAATTTTGGAATTGATTACGATGACGATGGGAACAGTGATTTTGAACTGGACTATACCATCAACGAATCAGAGCTCAGGTATCGGTTGAACACCCGTTTGAACGATGCCCATACACTCGATTATGGTATATCGGGTAAATATTACTCGGTGGAACCCGGAAGCATTGAACCTAAAGGCAATGATTCCAATGTAGAACCTATTGACATAGATCGGGAACAGGCATTGGAAGGAGCTTTGTTTGTCGGGGACGAGTTTAAAATATCCGATAAACTGCTGCTCAATGTGGGAGCCCGATACGCTTTTTATGCGGCCATGGGCGAAGCCACACAAAATACCTACCAAGAGGGTGCACCGCGAAGCGAATCTACTGTGCGGGACACTATAAGCTATGATAGCGGTGAATTTATTAAAACGTATGGTGGACCGGAGGCTAGGGTTGCTGCCAGATATTTGTTTGCCCCGGACTTCTCGGTAAAGGCCAGTTTCAATAATTCGTATCAATTTATACATACACTTTCCAATAATACAACGGTGTCCCCGATTGATACTTGGAAACTTTCGGATTTGAATATCAAGCCTCAAAAAGGGTATCAGGCAACTTTCGGATTCTTCAAAAATTTCAATGAGAACATGTATGAATTGAGTTTGGAGGGGTATTACAAACGAATGGACGATGTGCTCGATTTTAAAACGGGTGCCGACCTCTTGCTCAATGAAAATGTGGAGACCGAAGTACTCCAAGGAGAAGGAAAGGCCTATGGTGTGGAATTTCTTTTAAAGAAGAACAGGGGGGACCTGAATGGATGGCTAAGTTATACCTATTCCCGTTCCAAATATAGGTTTGATGGGGAAACCAGTGAGGAACGCATCAACAACGGGGAGTTTTTTCCGTCCAATTTTGATAAACCGCACGACCTGAGTGTCATTGCCAATTACAGATTTACAAAACGTTATAGCGTATCCATGAACTTTGTATATCAGACAGGAAGACCCATTACCTATCCCGTGGGAACCTATAGGTTCAACAATGCCGATTATGTCGTGTTCAGTGATCGTAATAAATACAGGATACCCGATTTTTATCGCTTGGATCTGGGAATCAACATTGAAGGGAATCATAAGAAGGACAAATTGGCCCATAGTTTTATCACCATTCAGGTGTACAATGTGCTGGGCCGGAACAACCCGTACTCTGTTTTTTTTGTGACGGATGATGGGGAAGTCAAAGCATTGCAAAGTTCCATTTTTGGAATGCCCATACCTTCCATAACCTATAATTTCAAGTTTTGATGAAGCGCTATAAATTTACATATCAGATTGTTTTGAGCCTAGTTTCATTGATGATCTTGGGCGCATGCTTGGACGAACTCGAACTTGATACGCTTGACGAGGAGGAACAAACCGCCGCTTTGGTGGTGGAAGCTGTGCTGACCGATGGGATGATTACCCAAAAAGTGTATTTGAGCAGGAGCAGTCTTCGTTTGGATCTTGAGACGGACACGGTTTACAACCCATACCTTCCCTTGGGCAGTCGCCCCATTGATTCCGTGGATATGGAAAGTGGTGCCACGGTTCGTGTATTGGGTGACAATGGTGCCCAATACGCTTTTACGGAAGGAGAGGAGGGCATCTACCTCTCCAACCAACAGTTTGCCTTGGAAATGGGTGTTGGGTACACCTTGGAAATCCAGACCAGCAATGGCCAAGAGTACGTGTCGGACCCTTTGAGCGTTCAGGGAAAGTCACAGCTCACCAATGTGTATGCCGAAAAGGCCGTCAGCGACAGCGGAGCGGAAGGTGTGGCCATTTATGTGGATAGTGCCCCTGAACAAGGAAACACGGAGTTTTATAGATATACTTTTGAAGAAACCTATAAAATAGTTTCTCCTTTTTGGACAGGCAGTGATTTTGTGTTAACAGATTATGACCCCTGTGCTTTGCCTGTGCCTACATACAATTTAGAAGTTGTACCCAAGGAAGTGGAGAATAGGGTATGTTATAACACCGTTTCTTCCAATACCATTGAACAGTTGAGTACTGCAGGAAATCCTGAAAGCAAAGTTTCCAAGTACATGGTACGTTTTATTGGTAAGGACAATTTTATTATTTCGGAACGATATAGTATTCTGGTGCAACAGCAAGTGCAGTCTGCCGATGCCTATTCGTTCTACGAGACCCTGAGTAGTTTTTCGCAATCGGATAATATATTTTCCCAGATACAGCCAGGAGCACTTTATGCAAACGTGCATAGAAAAGATGGGACAAGTGAAAATGTCTTGGGGTATGTAGAGGCCGTGGGGGTGTCGGACAGGAGATTGTTCTTTAATTTTGAGGATTTTTTCCCCGACGAAGAGCTACCTGCCTTTCCTTTTGATTGTTTCTTGCAATCCGTTCCTGAATCCCACCCGTCATACTGTATTCAAGAACCTGTTTCAAATCCCTGTCCACAATCCATAATAGAAAGAGTGAACATAGGGACCATTAGCTATTTTTCGGGCTACGATGAGAATTTGGTGCCCAATGCATCCTGTCCTGGACCATATGTGTTTGTGCCCCGAATATGTGGAGATTGTACCCTTTTGGGAAGTAATGTAAAGCCGGATTTCTGGATCGATTAAAACACAGCTTATGAAAAAACAATGGGCAATACTTATGGTTCTCACAGCACTATCCTTGCACGCTCATGCTCAATATGTGATAAGTAGTGTGGACGAGTTACAAAACTTAAAAAGCCTACCGCAAGAAAAGGTGTATTTACACCATACCGGCCCCATTGTGTTTACGGGAGAGTACCTGCACTATGCCTTTTATTGCTTCAATGCGCAGAACAACCGGGCCAGCAATGTAAGTTTTGTGGGTTATGTTGCCCTGGTAAACCAAAAAGGGGAATATGTGTTGGAACAGAAGGTGAGATTTCAAAAGGGCAAATCCCAAGGCGATTTCTTTGTCAATACCGACATACCTTCAGGAAATTACAAATTGCTCGGCTATACCCAATGGATGAAGAACAATGGGATGGAGCAAATATTTAAGGATGATTTGGTCATCATCAACCCCTACCAAGTAGATCAGTCGCAATTATTGTCCGATAATTCGGAAGAAGCTTCAATACACGCCGAAAAAATGAATAGGCCTATCGACTCGTCGGTTGTTCAAATAAAAATGGAGAGGGATGTCTTTGGGCCAAGGGAGCGAGTGGCCTTAAGCCTAAAAAACTACAAGGCGCGGTTGGGTCATGGAAATTACACGCTGAGGGTCCAAAAGAAGGATGGAATGGAGGTCCGGCACGCTGCAAATGCCATTTCCTACGCCAACGAATATTTTAATGCAAAGGGAGCATTGGATAAAACGGTTGGCGACAGTCTGTTTCTGCCGGAACAGCGCGGAGAGCTATTGTATGGAAAAGTGACCGATGGACAAGGAAGCCCTGTTTCCGATGCCAAAATGGTGGTGTCCGTTCCCGGTGAGGAATTTCTACTAAAATTTACCACAACGGACAATCATGGCAACTTCTATACCTATTTGAGAAAAAATTACAAACTGGGTAGGGCCATTGTGCAAGTTGCAGCAAACGCTCAAGACGTTGAGGTCTCTCTTGGTAAGGTTCCTAACCTTGATGCTTCCCAACTGACATTTAATCAATTCCATATAAAACCCGAATATTCCGAAGCTATTGCACAACGTAGCATACACAATCAATTGGAGAATCAATTTTATTCCGTAAAACCGGATTCCATTCTTCTGGGAACCCCCATAGATCCTTTTGATGGTGGTATGCCCGAAACCATAAAATTGGATGAGTTTACACGCTTTCGTACCTTTCAGGAGACGCTGGTGGAGGTACTCAACTATGCTGGGTATAGAAACAACCCCGATGGAAGCGATTACATTCGCATAGCCCAAGATTTTGAAACCTATAACGAAGAGGCCAACGATTTTCCTGCCATTGTGCTGTTTGACGGGGTTTATATTCCAGACCATGAAAAAATCAAGGACTTTGATGCTGGGAAAATACGATCCATCAGTTTGGTTCGAGATCAGTTTAGGATGGCAGGCAAGGTTTATCAAGGCATGATGGCGGTAAAGACCATAGATGGCGATTTTTTTGAAAACTATGCTCCTACCCATGGTATTAATGTTCCTATTGAAAAACCTATGTCTAAAAAGAATTATTTTAAGCAGCGTTATACTACGCAGCAAATGGGCAAGAGAATTCCCGATTACAGAAGAGTGTTGTTGTGGGAACCCCATGTTGAGGTAGGAGAGTCCGATTTACAGTTTGAGTTCTATACCTCTGACCTTACAGGGGAGTTTGAAGTGGTTTTGGACGGATTTACTTCTTATGGCAAACCAATAACCGTCTATAAAACCATTGTTGTAAAAAATACAAGTCAATAATTGTACCTTTAAAGCATTGCTTTTTAAAATCATATAAACCATGACAAGATCACTCCAAACATTGATCATATTTATTGCCCTAGTTATTTTTTACAGGGTTGATGTTTTTGCGCAAGCTCAATTGAATGCCGAAACGGTCAACGATTTAAAAAGCACCAAGCAATTTGCCATTGGGGTCAGCGATGAACGCCATTTTAAAGGCGCATTGAACATGTATGATCTTTTGATGGAAAACGGGGTAGAGATAGTCGATTACGAAGTCGTTGTTAAAGGAAAGGTCGTTGCCGAGTTGGTAAAGGGATCCAAATTGGAAACCTTTTTTCAAAAATACAAGTCCAAGGTGCGCGTTAGTATATGCAGTGTGGCCATGGAAAAATTAAATGTGTCGACGAAGCAACTTATCGACGGATTGGTGCCGGTACCAACGTGGTCTGTACGAATACTCCAACTTCAGGCCAAGGGGTATAATACATTGACGTATTAAACTACTTTAGTGACCAGTTAATCCTTTTAAGGAGAGGCATATGGATATTCTGCCGTTGCCTCACCCATTTTTTGGTACAATAAAGTAAATGCTTGTTTCCAACAAGCAAACTTGCGGTTGTAAACAATTTTCAGAGAAAAGAGATACCGTGGTTTCCACATATTATGGCGACTTTTTCAAAATCTGGCGGACCAGGAGGTAAATCGGCCAATTCCCTGAACATGATTTCAATTCCTGAGGGAAAGGCACTTGTGATCATTTTAGCCTTTTCAGTTCCAACAACCTTCCAAGAATGTGGAATATTTTTCGGGGCAAAGGCGGTATCACCAGCTTCCAAAACCGTGGTTTTCCCATCCACCATTATTTCAACTTGTCCTTTGATCACCCTGAAAATTTCATCTTCCTTTGTGTGAATATGGGGAGGAATACCAACTCCGGGACCTACATTGTCGACCCATTCCACAATTTGACCATTGGTGTCGCTACCGACCAGTTTATGGGTCTGGATATCCCCAATAACATTCAAAACATCGCCTTCGCTGTCCTTTATGATTTTTGGGCTGGGGTTGTTGGGAGATGCTGCTTTTTTGAATAGTTGTTTGCTGTTGGCGATTCCAGGAACCAAGGCGAGCCCAAGCCCCAAACCCGAAGTTTGAATGAATTTTTTTCTGTCCATGACATTTGGTTTGTTGTTTGGATAAAAATAAGGGGTGGGAGTTATTCGAATATTGTGAAAAACACGGCTATTCCTTGGATTTTCGGAAAATCAGCTTTTCCGAAGCTGGGATGGAGTGATTCCAGTATGCTTTTTAAAGAAATAGCTGAAATAGTCGGGCGAGGAAAATCCCAGCTCGTAGCCAACTTCTTTAATGGTCTTATCCGTGAATTTCAGGTTATGCCTTGCGCGCATGACCAGTTGTTCATCTATAAGATGCTTGGCATTGATGCCCAAAACTTCCTTGACACATTCATTTAAATATTTGTCGGATATATTGAGCTTTTTGGCGTAGTGGCCCACTTCATGATGTTCAGTAATGTTTTGGTCAATGCTTTTTTTGAACTTATAAACCAATGCAGACCTTGAATTGTTGTCCGTAATCACCGACTTGATGTTGCACTTACCGTCACAATAAACAAAAAAGGTATTTAAGAGGGAAAGTATAGCCTCTTCACGATGTTTTAAGTTAGTGCTGGGCAACTCGTCCATCATTTCAAGAATAGCTTTTATGCGTGTTTCTATACCTGGAGAAAGGTTGATTTTCGGTATTTCATTGCTGTTTAAAAGACGGACTTCAGTTATGTGGAGATTTTTGAAAGTGGGGTGGTTTAAAACACCTTTGGGAATATAAAGCACATACCCCGATGAAGTTGTAGTACCCTTCTTTAAGATTTTCCAGTCATGATCTGGGCTTAAGAAAAAAACAGCGTTCGATACATTGTTGTACAAAATCTTGTTTATTTCAATTGCCTCAGCACCATTTTGAACCCAACAAACAGCATAGCAACCACTGTTCTGATTGGATGTTGTTTTGTGTAGAATACGTGATATTTTAAGGGTGTCTATATTCATTTTTAAGCCGCCCAAAGTAGTGTTCACTCGATTAAAATCGGTTTTTTGTTCCTTCTTAGACAGGAAGTTACATAAAAAATGAAAGAAGATTTACATTTGGGTTAAAGTAAAGTAGGGGTTTTATTGATTGAATCAGCAAAAATCCTTCCATTTGCCCATTTAATTGGATAGTATGTAAACCAAATTTATTACTTAAAAGAGTTGCCCGAAGTTGACCTGCAAGAAAAGAGGCAAAGGTAAAGAGGTCTATTTCATGTGGATGTACCGCTTTGAAAAAATGGTTTTTAGGATAATTTAAGCCTACCTGTCCCTACACAGTCGATTGTACATTTTCTGCGCAAAAGTTGAGGACAAACGACTTTACGTTGTCCCAATCCGTATATTCATGATCACGGGAAGTATCTGTGCTGCCTCCCTCTTTTTTTGCAATCATTCGCATGATGAGCTTTTTAAAATAGTCGTATTGGGTATATTTTAATGCTCCTGCAAAATGGCGCACTTCATTGGGCTTCCATCCTGTTTTTGCGAAGAAATCCAAAGCAATTTTTTTGATTTCTTCGTGCTCCTTTTCTATGTTGGAAGCAATGGCCATGGAAACCGAGAAGAATGCGGAATGTTTTTTATTGAGAATGTCCAAATGTTGCATTACATAATTGGTCACGGAGCTTTGATATTTTTGCATGTGAACAGAGGCACCTATCAATACAACCTCAAAATGGGCAGGGGAAGGAGGCTCATCCGTGGCATCCGCAATAACCACCTTGTGGTCTCCTCCCTGAAGCACTTCTTCCATAAATCTGGAAATTTTTCGGGTCTGCCCCTCACTTGTGCCATATACAATTAGGATTTTCATTTTGTCTAATTTTAGTGATTCATATTTGGGTAACGATAATTACTTTGTGACTTCCTTTTCCATTATTTTTAGTAAGGTTGATGTACTTAACCACGTCTGTCCACATAATTCTTGCAGGACATTTCAAAACTCCAAATAGGTTTTATCTTAAATGTAAACTTACCCCCTTGCCTTGCGTGGCACAATGATTTAGGTCATTGTTGTAGACCAGCTTGCGCACTACCTTCATATAATCTAAAACATGAGTTATGAGACTAAAATATTTGGTGGGTTTGGCTTTTATGGCCATCCCATTTTTAATGGGCGCACAAACCCTTGAAACGATCAATGATCCTACAATTAAAATAAAGGAACTAACAGAAGTCGGGCCTTTCAGTGAAGGTTTGGCAGCCGTCCGGAAAGACGGTAAATGGGGCTTCATCGATATGGAAGGTAATTTAGCCGTAGATTTTAGGGATGACGTGGTATGGAATCAAAATGCGGATGAATCCCGTAATGATATCAAGGGCATCAAGTATCCGAAATTTAAAAATGGTCTATGTGCCATACAAATGATAAAGGATGAGGGAATCCCGTACTATGGTTTTATGAACACCCAAGGAAAGGTCGCAATCGAACCGGAGTATTTAAACGTTACCGGTTTTAAAGATGATAGGGCCATAGGAATCTATTGTAGAAGAACTTTCAGGGGGAAAAACGACTTCCAATTGAATATTTATGATTATGCCCTTACCGAAGTTGTGCTAAACAACATGGGTGAAATTATTTGGCCCATCAGCAAAAGGGAAGACATTTCTATGTCCAAAAGACGGTACCAGACACCAAACATGGCCGCATCCTTCATCTCGTCCGATCTGATACTGATAAAGACAGGTGACAATGATTTACAAATTTGCAAGATCAGTGAACAAACCCAGAAACCATAAAGGAACTGGACAATGCAACGGGTACAATTATAGCGGGGTGTCACAGGAGTAAGAACTATCAAAGTTTTCCTCCCCTGCATGGATAAACCTACCTTTTTTATAGCATTTGTGACAGTATTCTGTGTTGATACTGCCATCCCGGTTGGTGCCAAAATCGGTAAGGTGGTACATGGGCACGCCACAATGTTCGCAGATATTTGAAGGTTCCATGGTGTTATTTATCGGTATGGATCAATGATTTTCTTGAAGGGCTTCTATCACCCTCTTTAGTTTGTCCCGGACCTCCTCGGCAATGCCCATCAAAGCCTCGTTGTGAACCCCCATCATCGAAGCAATTGGGTTTACGGCGGCCACCTCTATGTTGCCCCCTTCGGCTTTACGTACTATAACATTGCACGGTAGCATGGTTCCAATCTTATTTTCAACCTGTAATGCTTTATGGGCAAACGATGGGTTACATGCTCCCAAAATTGTATAATTGGGAAAGTTTACATCCAATTTCTGCTTCAATGTATCACTGATGTCAATTTCAGTCAAAACCCCGAAACCTTCATTTTTAAGGGCTTGTGTTGTTTTTTGTATGGCTTTCTCGAAAGTGGTATCACTGAGAACGGTATTAAAGTAATATTCCATTTTTATCAGAATGAATTAATTAGGTAAATAATGTGGCACTGCTAAGGAAAATGGACGGAATTTAAATGGAAACAGGGAGCCTAAACTCCCTGTTTCTTCGAAAGGCTTGAGTTGCTTTCTGCCTTAAACTTTCTCTTTACCATCTTATTGCTAAAATGCTTAAGAACGCTTGTTCAGTGGACAATCCAAACCTTTCTAGTTTATGCATCTTCCCAGACCATAAACATTCTATGGGGTGTTTTTTATGGAGAGGAGGACGAATGTGGTTGATATTCAAATCCTCGTGCCTTAAAACACCTTTTATAACCGTTGGCTTTTTTTCCAATTGACTATTTTTTGTAGTCTTTGAAGAAACCGGGGCGTTTTAATGCCCCGGTTCCACAGAAGAAGTTATCCTATCCAACGCTCTTTTTCTTGTATAAACTACTTGTGTTTATCACTAAACGTTTTCGCAATTCCAAGAGGAGTCAAAGAATAGTTGTATCTCCTTCTGTATTTCTTACACCATTGGTTTTATCTTCAAAGAACGTATTGTATCGTAATCCTGGCACTAAATTAAGACGATTGTTGAGCTTGTGGAATGACCTGGGTCATCTTAGCGTTATTTTTCGAATTTTAACATTTTGGGCATTAATTTCTCCATCAAAATGTATTGCCCTGAAAGGATTGATGTAAACATCCATGCCTTACAATTTAATTGACAAACTTTTAGGCACGGCAAATATTTCCCTATGACTTGGGTCAGTCCATCAGATTCTCTGTATGCCAATTTTAGCAATAATCGTGCTGTTTTCAATGGCTTGTAAATGAGTCGGTTAAAATAATTTAGGGTGATCTGGGTCATTGTGCGAAGAACCTATCTCTACTAGTTTTGAATGTATCTATCTCTACTAGTTTTGAATGTATAGAGCGATAATTTAAAAGGATGGCTCAGCAGCCATTGAAGTATTAACAAAAACACTAAGATTATGAAAAAAATAGTATTGACCCTATTTTCCGTGGGACTCGCAATCTCTTTGCACTCCCAGATCATCAAAACGGAAGAATTGTCCGAGGTAATTGTGTATGCGACCAATTACAAGTATTTGAACAACATAGATACAGAGGAAGAAGCTTCCATACCTGTAGAAATGCTCAGAAGAAAAGTCGCAGCCTTCGATGTGAAAGATTCTGAATTCTATCAGGATGACTATGATCTGTACAACATCAATTTCTTTATCCCGGAAGGAAAAATCCTTGCCGCCTACGACAAAGACGGTAAAATCATCAGAACTGCCGAGAGGTTTAAAAACATTAACCTGCCAAATTCCGTAAAGAAGGCCATCTTGGATAGGTTTCCGGAATGGACCATTAGCAAGGATGTTTACCGGGTTACTTATCACAACGAAAAGGGCGTTTCCAAAAAATACAAATTGAAACTGGAAAATGGAGATAAGACGCTGCGGGTAAAAGTGGATGAAAAAGGTGAGTTTCTATAGAAACCGGGGTCGTCTTTGGTCTAATTATTAAACAATAAATCAATCGTTATGTCAGTATTAAAAGTCGTCGAAATCATGGGAAACTCAAAAGAGAGTTTTGAGGATGCCGTAAACAACATTGTCAAGGAGACATCAAAAACAGTGAGGAACATCAAGTCTGTTTATGTGAAGGACATGCAGGTTTGTGTAAAAAACAACCAAATTACCGAATACCGTGTGAATGCAAAGGTCACTTTCGGAATTGATGGGAATAATTCCTAGTTAGTCGGTTTTGTTTGTATGGTCCGTGCCGGTCTCCTGGCTTCGGACCATATAATTTGCAAGGGTTGACCTGTATTATTGTGGCCGGTGCAACCAATAACTGGATTTTTTAAAAAACAACAAGCTATGGCAACTACAGAAGTATTTGATGAACACGTATCGCAATACGAACAATGGTACGAGGACCATCCCGAAGTGTACCAATCCGAAATATTGGCACTACAAGAGCAGTTTTTGGAGCTGCCCCATAACATTAGGGGCATTGAGATAGGTCTGGGCACAGGAAGGTTCTCCGAACCTTTGGGTATCAAGGAAGGAATTGAGCCTTCGGTGGCAATGGCAAAAAAAGCGTTTGAAAGGGGCGTTGAGGTTATGAAGGGAAAAGCAGAGCACTTGCCCTATGCCGCCATGCAGTTTGATTTTGTGCTCTTCGTTACCATTTGTTACTTGAAAAACCTTAAGAAAGCCCTTTCCGAAGCGTATAGGGTGTTAAAGTCCGATGGAGCTATAATTATTGGTTTTTTGGATAGGGATCAAAGTGTTGCAAAAGCGTACATGACCAAAAGAGATCGAAGCAATTTTTACAAAACGGCCACTTTCCATTCGGTTGACCAAGTGGAACAATTGCTCAAAAATGTAGGTTTTAGGAACTTGGTGTATAACCAAACCCTTTTTGGAGATCTTGAGGACATAGAGGAAGTACAAATGCCCAAAAACGGCTACGGAACGGGGTCTTTTGTCACCGTTAAAGCGGTTAAGCCATGAATGGGTCGGTAAAATATAAGACAGAAATTGAGATAAAGATCTTGGCACCTTCGCTTGAAGTACTTTTAAGGGATAATCTTGGAATCATGAACGATATCCTGAAAAAGGGAGGATGTGACAAAGCGGGTCATTTTGACTGTCAAATGTGTACGGAGATTTCCACCGATAATGCGACCGACCTCTTGATCGATTTCCTCTCAGATACTCTTTCCCTTACCTATATGCAAAAAATCCTTTTCTGTAATGTTTATTTTGCCGAGCTTTCGGAGAATAGCATCTCGGCCCTGTTATATGGCAAATGGTTGGGTGGTTTTGATGAAAGGATAAGAGGGGTTTCTTATCTCGGCACCCATGTAAAAAGGAATGAAGAAAATGTTTGGGAAAGCCATGTCATTTTTGATATGTAGATGAGTGGCCAAATGTATCATTTAATTGAATGTCACATTTCCAAATATTAACTCGTCCGCCTCAGCAATTCTGAGGCTTCTTCTTCTGAGACCTGTTCAAATTCCGAATAGAACTGCCCAACTGCATGAAAGTTATGGGGAGTGGTCAGGCAGATTACCTCATCAATGTATTTATAATCCTGAAGGTTTTGGATGGCACCCAGAGGGGCTACAGGAACGGCCACTATGGTTTTTTGTGGATGCTGGTTTTGGACCAACTGGGCTGTTATTTTTATGGTATTTCCGGTGGCGATACCATCATCCACAATAATAATGGTCTTGCCCTTCAAAGATATGGGCTCTCTGTTCCGGTGGTACATTTCAAATCTGCTTTGAAGTTTTTTACGGATTCGTTCCGTTTCTTCAGTGATGTAGCTTTTGGCCACTCCATGGTCATTGGTGAGAACCACATTTTCCAAGCTTACCGCCCCAATGGCGTATTCCTTGTTGTAGGGGTGTCCAATTTTTTTGGAAAGGGCTACATCCAACGAGGCATTTAGGGCTTTGGCAATGATGACACCCAAGGGAAGCCCGCCTTTGGGTATGGCAAGTACCACTACATTCTGATTTTTGTATTTTTCAAGCCTTTCTGCCAATTGCAGTGCGGCATCTTCCCTGTCTCTAAACATGATCTTCTCTTTGCTTGAAATTTATAGATTCTTATAGCATTGGAATTTTAAGCATTACCCCCATAAATGGGGAGCAAAAAATGTCTTACACCGCGTCTTGCCCAATTTAAACGGAAAGTTAGGGCAAAGACCTGCCCACATCAATGACATTGGTCACTCACGGTAGTTGTTCTAGGGTGATTAAGATCATTTTCAAAGTGCATCCCAGCCATTATTTTTATTGAATCATCCTAAAAAGTGAACAAAGTGTACATACATTGTAGTTAACAGTTGCCCAAAAACCATGAGAGAGTTGAATTCCCTATTGAACAGTATTACCATGTTGACCCATACCATGGAATCGCAATACCCTGAACTGTACCACTTTTTGGACGAAGACCCCGTTACCCTTCCTGTGTTGGGCCATCCCAATGTTGGCAAAGAGGCCTTGGAGGACTATCTACAAAGTTTACAAGAACTGTTGGGGCATCATGTAAAAACCCATAATTATGGTATCCGTCCAACACAAAAAAAAGAACATCAAAAAAGGAAAACATGAAAGTGAAATGGTACAAAATAGTGGTTTGGATATTGATCGGTGCCTTGGTTCTTTTCTTTTTACTTGCAGTTTGGTACAAGAATATGTATGCGATGGACGCTGCGGAACCATACGCGATGTATTCATAAACTTTTGACAAGAAACTGCTTATTGCAACACAGAGTAGTACTTTCAAGGATTCTCTGGTTCGCAAAAAACAGATAATGTGCGGTAAGGTTTTGGAAATGACCTAAGTCATGGTTTGGTCGCTTCTTATATTCTAATTTTGGTGGACATATCCAAATAGATGTAATATGAAAAAGGTATTGCTTCCAACTGATTTTTCCCAAAATGCAAAAAATGCCATTAGCTATGCTTTAAAGCTATATAAGGATACACCATGTACCTTTTACTTATTGCACGCTTATGGCATTCCCGTGTACAGTATTGAAAATTGGACGATGGATTTCCACGAATCAAACCCGATAGCCCATTACCAAAAGGAAACAATGGATCAACTAAATGCATTGAAGGAAGAACTGGAAGCTGACCATGCAAACCCCAAGCACCAATTTGTATTGCAAGGAGCCTTCAATCAACTCGTGGATGAAATAGGGGAAGTGGTAAAAAAAGAAGGAATAGACTTGATTGTGATGGGAACAAAGGGGGTCACGGGAGCCAAGGAATTGCTGTTTGGCAGTAATACCGTCCATGCCATTAAAAAAGCAAAATGCCCACTTATAGCAGTCCCTGGGGAATTTAAATACGAAAGCCCTAAACAGATCTTATTTCCTGTGGATTTTGAGGTTGATTATGATAAAAAAATAATTGAGGAACTTCTTTATTTGGCAAGTGAAAATAAGGGGAACATCAATATCCTGCATATTTCAACCGGTAATAGTATGACAGAATTCCAGATGAGGAACAAGAAAAAGCTCGACCAACTTTTAAAACCACATACCTATATATTTCATGAAACACCTGTCAATGGGGTTATAGAGGGTATCAATGACTTTCAAAAAAAGGACAGGATAAACCTTTTGGCTATGATCATGAACAAGCATACTTTTTTGGAAAGCCTGTTCATCCGGCCGGTTATCAGAAAAATAGGTATGCATCTCAATATCCCTTTTATGGTCTTGCCCCATCTCGAAGGGAAGTAAACACAAGACATGGTTTCCACCATAGTTGAGGGGATTATTTCAAAATACCATGAAACGCACATCCAATGCACAGCAGTTGCTCCAGGCAAGGTACTTGCTCAGGAACCCTTCGGGAAAAATTATTGAAACGCCCCATGGGCTTTTTAAGAGAGTAGCCAAACATGTTGCAAGTGTAGAGGAGAAGAATAAAGCCGGCTGGGAGGGTACATTTTACGATTTGATGGTCAATCTCCACTTTTTGCCCAACTCACCGACCTTGATGAACGCAGGATTGCCCAAAGGACAGTTGAGTGCATGCTTTGTGCTTCCGGTAGAGGATAGCTTGGACGGTATTTTTAGCACACTGAAGAGCACAGCCCTGATCCATCAAAATGGAGGGGGTACAGGGTATAATTTTTCCAAGCTTCGGCCCCGCGGAGACAGAATTCTATCTTCCGGAGGGACCTCCTCGGGCCCCATCGCCTTTATCAAAATATACAACACGGCCACGGAGCATGTAAAACAAGGCGGTAAAAGGAGAGGAGCCAATATGGGAATCCTAAATGTGGACCATCCGGATATTGAAGCATTCATTTTGGCAAAATCCGAAGGCAATACACTCCAAAACTTCAATCTTTCCGTGGGTATCACCGATAATTTTATGAAAGCGGTAAGCGCCAATGCGGATTGGAACCTGATCAGTCCAAGAACAGGAGAAGCAACAAAAGCCATCAGGGCGAAATCCTTATGGGAACTGATTGTTTCCCAAGCATGGAAAACCGGGGATCCCGGGCTTATTTTTTTGGATACGATCAATAAACATAACCCAATTCCCGACCAAGGTATTATCCAAAGCACCAATCCCTGTGGGGAAGTGCCCCTTCTTGAATATGAAAGCTGTAATCTGGGTTCCCTTAACCTCTCCAAAATACTAAAAACAGATAATGGTAAAAGAAGGGTTGATTGGGATATGCTCGAAAAGACCATCGAAGCCTCAATGAGGTTTCTGGACAATGTAATTTCAGCAAACCATTATTTACTGCCCCAGATTGAGACCCAGACCACGAATACCCGTAAGGTGGGACTGGGCGTGATGGGCTGGGCGGAAATGCTGGCCCGATTGGAAATCCCCTATGCCTCTGTGGAAGCTGTCGAACTGGGAGAAAAAATCATGCAGTTCATTCAATCCAAAAGTTATGCTGTATCCGAATCCCTTGCAGGGGAACGAGGCGTGTTTCCCAAATGGTCAAATAGCGTTTTCCATCCAAACAGACCCATGAGAAATGCCACCTGCAACAGCATTGCCCCTACGGGAAACATTTCGATCATCGCGGATACTTCATATTCCATAGAGCCCTTGTATGCCGTTGGATATCGTCGCGTTGGAATCATGGGGAACAAAACCCAGACCGAGATAAACCCCTTTTTTGTAGAAAGTATGAAGGCACTTGGGCTATGGACGGAAAAGTTGAAATCGGAGGTGTTGGAAACGGGAAGTGTCCAGCACTCGAAAATGGTTCCAAAAGAGCTCAAAAAGTTGTTCGAGACCAGTTTGGAGATACCCTGGCAATATCATTTGCGCCACCAACGTGCCTTTCAAAAATATACGGACAATGCCGTGTCAAAGACCATAAACCTGTCCAGAGAAACCCCAGTGGAAACCGTTTCGGAGATATATTGGAACGCTTGGGAATATGGTTTGAAGGGAATCACCATATACAGGGACGGCAGCAAAGCGGATCAAGTTTTGCAAGCCTGTAGGCTGAACAGGAGCCCCAATTGCTGAAGAACCTTCATAGCTTATTTGTTCCTTCTCCCAACACTTCTATTGCTTCGTCCCCTGTCCGCATTGTTCTGATTGTGATACCGCCTGATATCATCCTCGTAGTAATTCCTGATGCGTTCATACCTAGATCGGTTCAAGTCTTGTGTACGATACCGGGGTGGCAATACTTTTCTCCTTAACCATACCCCACCATCCAAATAAATGTAAGTTCTGGCAGATAAATCGTAATAAATGCTCAATTCCGGGAAATAAACATATCGTACCGTCTCCACCCTATTTGGGTAAAACCAGGGTGGGGGAGGGTCTGCCAAATTGTGCGAAACCAATACCGGGCCACAACCCTGCATTGCCATAAACAATAGGAACATTCCTGCGTATGACCAAATTCTTTTCATGGTATTCCATTTTAGTAAGACAAAGTAATGTAAAGGAGAGCCCAGGAAAAATGATCCAGATCATTCCACGAAAGCATTGGACGGGATAGTTTTGGGATAGAACATTAAACGGTTAATAATCATGGAAAAAGTAACTATATACAACAGTGACCTGCATTTTGAACACAAACAGTGGAATTCAGAACTTGCTTTTTGGAAAGATGAGCTGAAATCGTTCAACCTTCGCTTGAATGAATTGGTAAACCGATGGACCAAAAAGGAGGTGCTCCAAAAATTGGAACACTACCAAAACGAGTTCACGCTCCACAAAGGTGTCATCGAAAAACTTCAGGAAGAAATACAAATCCATGAAACAAGCATAGCGGCCCAAGAAAGTACGGGCAGGCTCGCACTGGATACCATTCTGGTCAAGAATCATTCTGATTTCCGAAAGAAAATGGAAGAACAGCGACAGATCTATGCAGATTTGAAGAAGGAATTCTTTCGATTCTTGTCGCAACACATGTAAAAATAACAGCTTGTCATGGCCGATTCCCCATGTGCGGACAAAATTTGGGAAGTTGTATTTGCTGATTGATGGAAGGTCCAATACTTCATAAAACCAGTTGACCTTCAACCTAGATGACGGTTTTTATGATAGCCGTCATTTCAGCGCCCGTTTTGCCAAGCTATTTTTGAGTATGGAAGACTTGGCAATTCCCATGAAGGTTAAGGAAAGGACCAAACTCTTTTTTAAAGAGGTAGGCAGTCTTTCCCATTTTGCGGGCCGTTTTTTTAAACAGGCCCTGAACCCTCCATTCGAATTCAAGGAATTGTTGAGGCAATGTTACCAAGTGGGGAACAGGTCCCTGCTCTTGGTGATGGCCACAGGTTTTATCATCGGTCTGGTACTTACCTTACAATCCAGGCCAACACTCATAGAATTTGGGGCTGTTTCTTGGATGCCCAACATGGTAGGGATTTCCATAGTGCGTGAAATTGGCCCTGTGATTACCGCCCTGATCTGTTCGGGCCGGATAGCTTCTGGTTTTGGTGCAGAACTCGGTTCCATGCGGGTCACGGAGCAGATAGATGCCATGGAGGTTTCGGGCACCAATCCCTTTAAATATTTGGTAGTGACCCGTATTTGGGCCGCTACGCTCATGCTTCCCTTGCTGGTCATTTTTGGGGATCTGGTAGCTCTTTATGGTTCCTCGCTCGTGGAAAACATGAAGGGGGATGTCTCCTTCAGGTTGTATTTCAACACGGTTTTTGATGCACTCTCCTTCGGAGACCTGGTGCCAGCGACCATCAAGTCCTTTTTCTTTGGGTTTGTCATTGGTCTTACAGGCTGCTACAAGGGATATAACTCGGATAAGGGGACCGCAGGGGTGGGTGTTGCGGCAAATTCGGCCGTGGTCATGGCATCCCTGCTCTTGTTCGTGGTCGATTTCATTGCTGTTTTTGTTTCTGATATTTTTTATGAGCTATGATGGAAAGACAAGAGCAAATTGAAACAAGGACCGATTTTGGAACCAATGGGAACCAAGTCATCAAGATCAAAGACCTCCACATCAGTTTTGGGGACAACCATGTGCTAAAAGGGTTCAATATGGTTTTGAAGAAGGGGGAAAACTTGGTGGTTATGGGAAAATCCGGTTCGGGCAAGTCCGTGCTGATCAAGTGCATGGTAGGGCTCATCAATCCAGATCAGGGCTATGTGGAAGTTCTTGGTGAGGACATCAGTACCCTGGACCAGCATGCTTTGGATGAACTCCGCTCCAATATCGGGTTCCTTTTTCAAGGGAGTGCCCTTTACGACTCCATGACGGTGCGGGAAAACCTGGAATTTCCCATGCGAAGGCACAGGAATAAATTTGGTGCAGATCAAGATACGCTTCCGTTTGTTATGGAAGCCTTGGAGAATGTTGGCTTGGCCCACACCTTGGATTTGATGCCCGCTGAATTATCGGGAGGAATGAAAAGACGGGTTGCTTTGGCCCGAGCGATTATTTTAAGGCCAAAATTGATCATGTACGATGAGCCCACCAGTGGATTGGACCCCATAACAGCAAAGGAAATCATCGAGTTGATGCGGAACATCCAAAAAAAGTATGGCACCTCGGCTTTGATCATTACCCACGATGTGGATTGTGCAAGGGTTGTTTCGGAACGGATGGTCTTGCTGGTGGATGGAACAAATTATGCCGAGGGCACTTACAGGGAACTGTTGGCATCGTCGGACCCTATGGTAAACGCATTTTTTAAAAAGTAATATGGCTTCTAAAACTTCTTCTGAAAATTTAAGGCTAGGCATCTTCGTGGTGGCCGGAACTTTACTGCTGCTCATCGCGGCCTATCTTATTGGAAACCGACAGAACATGTTTGTGAAAACCTTCACCCTCAGCGCTGTTTTCAAAAATGTGAACGGATTACAAAATGGCAACAATGTGCGCTTTTCGGGCATTAACATTGGTACGGTAAACCGAATGGAAATGGTGAACGATACCACCATTTATGTTTACATGACCATTGAGGATAAAATGCGCGATCACATCAGAAAAAATGCCATTGCCACAATAGGCTCCGATGGTTTGGTGGGCAGCATGTTAGTGAACATCGTTCCAAGTGTGGGAAAGGCCGATTTGGTGCAAAACGGAGATGAACTCCAATCGTACAGTAGGATTTCATCCCAAGATATGCTCAGTACGCTCAACGTTACGAACGAAAATGCAGCTTTGTTGACATCCAATCTTTTGAAGGTGACCCAATCCTTGATGGAAGGAAAAGGGGTTTTGGGCCGTTTGCTCAATGATACGGTGATGGTAAAGGACTTACAGGGGATCATAAAAAATCTTGAACGGAGTAGCCATCATGCCAATACCACACTCATGGAACTGGAGACCATTGTGGGACAAATTGATATGGAAGAAAGTGTTGCCGGGGTAATACTGACTGATACCGTGGCAGCTGAAAATATCAGAAGCAGCATTGAAAATTTGGAGACATCAAGCGCAGAAATTAGGCAAATGACCCGCGAGCTGACCAAACTGGTCCAAGGTATGGACACGGAGGAAGGGATGCTCCATTTGGTATCCCAAGATACGACTATGGCGAAGCTTCTTATGAAGACAATGCACAACATAGAAGAGGGAACGGATAAGTTCAACCAGAATATGGAGGCCCTAAAACACAACTTTTTAACGAGGAGGTATTTTCGGAAACTGGAAAAAGAAAAGGCCAAGGCCCAAAAAGATTGAAGGGTTATTTAATCGAAAGGAATTCCCCGCATGCTTGCATCGGGGTTTCCATTGCAACTGTCATTCCCGTGAAAACGGGAATCCAATAATGGAATTTCGGTTTTTGACCCTGGCGTCAAAATGGGATGAGTGAAATACCCCCTGTGGCATGCCCTTGGGATAGTTGGTTTCAAAAGATCTTTATTATTAGGTTTCCCCATCTGCGCTTGATGAAATCACACCATATCGTCGAAATCGGCGATACGCTTCAACCTATCCTTGTCCAATAGCGTGAGTTTTCTCCGCTTGTCGGTGCCTACCAGACCAATTTCCCTGAACTTGGTGAGGGTCCGAATGGCTGTTTCCTTGGCCACCCCGATCATGGAGGCAAAATCTTCCCGAAGCATATCCACGCCCTTATGATGGTCATCTTTCAAGATTCCTTTTTCGTGAAGTTCCAACAATGCTTTTGCCGCTCGTCGATCTACGGAGGAATAGGCAATATCCAGCAATCTTCCCTGTAAATGGGCCATATTGTTGGAAATGATCTCAAGAAATTTATTGGCGACTTCCTTGTCCTGATAGACCAAGTGGATGAAATCCTCTTTCGGAATACCCAGAACGGTGGCATGCTCCATGACAATGGCCGTTTCGAGATAGGTGCCCCCGTTGCCCAAAAGAGAGAGCTGCCCCACGAAGTCCCCGGGACCATAAAGTCCAGTGATCATTTCTTTGCCTTCCTCGGTGCCCCTGTAAGTTTTGATATTTCCCTCCTCTATAAAATAGAGGAAATGTGCGGCATTCCCTTCCCTGTAAATTACCTCCCTGTCACGGAAAGATTGGGATTCCCTATCTTGTGAGGTGAGCTCTTTGCCCAGATATTCCGATGCTTCCTTGAAAAAATGGTTGATTCCAACGGGTGTTTTGGAGAAATGTTGGTGGATAAAACTGCTTTTTTTCAACCGCATTGCTATGGCATCCAAGAGTTCATGGGTTTCATAGGGTTTGTAGATGTAATCATCCGCCCCTAAGTTCATTCCCATTCTCATATCCTCTTTTCTGTCCTTGGCGGTCAAAAAGATAAAGGGAATCTTGGAAGTCCTCGGATCTTTGCCCAAGACTTCCAGTACGGTATATCCATTGGCCTCGGGCATCATAATGTCGCTTATGATGAGGTCAGGGAGATGTTCCAACGCCATTTGGATACCAGATCTGCCATTGGCAGCACCCAAAACGCCATAATTGGCCATTTCAAGGATTTCCATAGTGTTCTCTCGGAACTCCTCATGATCTTCGATTACCAGTATTTTTTTCATTTGTGTAGTGTTTTTTGGGAAACTCCAGTTTAAAGGTGCTTCCATGGTTTTCCTTGCTTTCAAATCCTATCTTTCCGCCCATGAGTTCCACATACATTTTGACAATGTGCAGACCCAGGCCGGTCCCGGCAATGTTTACACTGTTCTTGGCCCTGAAGAACCGCTGAAAAAGATGTTTTTGGTCATCTTCCGGAATTCCTATCCCATGATCGATCACCCAAAGCTTAACATGGAGTTCATTGTCCTCAATTTTTAAAAGGATGGGTTGGTCTTCATCGGAGTATTTGATGGCATTGTTGAGCAGGTTCGAGAGCACTAGGTGCATAAGCTTGGGATCTAAAAAGGTTTCCAATTCAGCTTTTTCACATTCCAGAAAGATGGATTGCTCTTTTTTCTTTCCTATTTTCAATTTTTCAATCAAAGACCTTGAAAAATGGAGCAGGTCAAAATATTCGGGCGAGGCCTTGGTCTCTCCCTCGTCCAATTTGGTCACCGAAAGAAAATCGTTGAGTATGTTGACCAATTGACGAACATTCGACTTTATCTTTTCCAAGTGGACCAAACGTCTCTCGCCCTTGTCGGGGTTGTTCAGCTTTTCGATGAGTGAAGCAGAGGATAGGATAACACTCAGCGGTGCCCTGAACTCATGCGAGGCTGTGCTGATGAACTGGGTCTTTAGCTCGCTCAGTTCCCTTTCCTTGATAAGGTTTTGGAGCATTTTTCCCTCATTTCGTTTTCGGTCGGATATGTTGAACAGGACAAGAAGCGCAAGGGACGCCTTTCCATTTTCTATGAACAAGGGCGTGGTATTCACAATATAGTTCCTTTTTTGGTACTCTATCTCAAAACTTAAGTGTTTCCCTCTTAATGTTTGTTTAATGCAGGTCAACAAGAGTGACTTGCTCTTGATCGAAAAACCATCGAGGTTGTTTATGGACAGTTCTTGGTTTGAACGGATTTGTTTTTGAAGGAATTTTAGTTCGGCTCCTTCCACAAAGCTTATCTGCATTTGTTCATTCACCAAAATGATGGCACCCCTTGGAAACTTCTGTGCAATGGCCAAAAGCATGGCTTCTTGTATTTCAGCCCTTTTTCTGGCATTTTGGGCATCTGCTATCTGAACGTTCAGTTCAAAGTTTGTTGCTCTCAACTCCTTAAGGATTTGTTCCAAGTCTTTATTACGCAGCTCCACCTGTTTTTCCAAACCTTTGGATCGTGCTTCCAAACGTTCTTGGTTCATTTGGAGCCTTTTTCTGATCTTGTCCTGTTCAATGGCCAAACCTACAAGTCCCGCCATCTCATCCACTAAATCTTCCTTCTGAGGGGAACTCAGGAATCCATCGGGATAGAAAATGGACAAAGCCCCTACAATGTTGTCATCGGCATCCAAGATGGGGGTGGAACCGATGGATTTGATGCCTGCTTCAATCAATGTAGCTTGATGTTTGGACCATGATGGCTCCTCCAAGATATCAGTAATACTTTCTTTCTTTTTAGAGCTTATGGCCCGTATACATGGACAGGCATCGGAAGTCCCCAAAATTTGATCCATGGCCTTGGCGATGGCAGGGTGTATTTTGTTGCCAGAGACCCTTTTGATGGCCTGTGCGCTGTCATCATATAAACAAATAGCGACAGTGCCGATTCGCATTTGTTGTTCCAGTGCGTCTTGAATCCGGTCAAAAATATCTGGCAACGGCTTTTTTTTGATGATCATTTCCAGCACATCGTTCTTCGCCTTTCTCAGTAATTCAAGGTTTTTTCGTTCCGTTATGTCATTTTGAATCACTATAAAATGACTGGTTTCACCATGGAGGTCCCGAATCGGGGTAATGGACAGCTCGTTCCAGAACAGGGTGCCATCTTTCTTGTAATTATGGATTTCCACATGGCATGAGGACTGGGTTGATAGTGCTTCGCGGATGATTTGAATTTCCTGCTGTTGGCATTCGTCACTCTGTAGGAAATTGTAATTTTTACCGATGACCTCCTCGCTGGTATAGCCCGTAATTTTTTCAAAAGCCTTGTTGACATAAATGATGGGAAACTGTTTAGGTTTGGCATTTGCTATGACGATACCGTTCCGTACCTCATCCAAGGCCCTCTCCTTGATAACATTGATGTTGCCACCCATGATTTGGGCAGTAATATCTTGCATATATCCTTCCAGAAATGCCGTGCCTTCTTTTTTTTCAACTGCAACTCCAGTTTCGCTGATCCAGTGAATCTTTCCTTCCTTATCGATTATCCGATATTTCAACTGGAACTTTTCGTTTTTTGCCAAGGCTATTTCTACAGTGTTCCAGACATCATCCTTGTCCATGGGATGAATCAGGGATGCCCATCTAATGCCACCTGTCCTGCAAAATTCCTCTGGCCAATATCCTGTAATCCATCTACACTCATTACTGATGAACTGCATAGTTCTATCAGAATCGTTCTCACAGCGAAATACAATGCCCGGAAGGTTTTCCACCAACGTCCTCAGTTTTCGGTCACCCTCAAACATAGGATACGATCGTTTTTCTTCTTTGGAATTTCGCCGTTTCATTTAAATAGGTGGTTTTTTAGGTCATAACAGTGAATTATAGCAAATGGATTCCTTGATTCCCCTTCAGTTTTTAAAAACATGGATCATTTTTATGGACTGATGGGTGTTCAAAACTTTCAAGAATCAATAAAAAGAATATTACCAAATATAGCATACACTTTCCTGTGTTGCTATGATAATAATCATGTTCAAAAGCGTTCATTTATTGGTGTAAATATCTGGAAACCAGTTTTTTTTGAGGTGTTCAAATGAATGGCTTTAAGGTTGTTCGGCCACAAGCCAAGATGCATTGTTTTGGAAGCTGGAAGAAGCGACATGAACCTATTTGAAAAGGCATGACCAAGGGGTAGGGCAAAGGCATTGTTTTGCATGGTATGGATAGAAGCAAATACAAAAAAACCCATTGCAGAAATTTAGGAATGAAAGGTCGGGATAACTGCAATGGGGATTGGTTACAAGGTGTATCTATGAGACTTGGATCACCTTGGGTTTCTGTTTTTTGGCTTCCTCTTTTTTGGACAGCTTAAAACGGAGTATACCATCATTGTATTTTGCATTTACAGTATCGTCCACGATGGTATCCGGCAATTGGACGGAACGTTCAAAGGAATTGTGGCTGAACTCCCTACGGGTATAATTTGCCTTTTTCTCTTCCTCTGAAGTCGATTTTTCTGCGGAAATGTTCAAACATCCGTTCTCAATGGTTACTTTGAAATCCTTCTTGTCAAAACCCGGTGCTGCAAGTTCAATTTCATAATCATTGTCGGTCTCTTTGATGTTCATGGCCGGAATCATGCTTTTTCCGTTCCAAAATCTATCTTTTAAGAGGTCGGAATCCCATACTTCGTCTTCAAAGAAATCATCAAGATCGAAAAAATTGGATTTGATCAGGTTTCCAAAGGGTCTGCTTCTAAATTTAACTAATGACATGACACATTTTTTTTAGGTTATATAAAATATTTTACAACTAAGTGGAACTAAATTAGATACAACCTCCCTCTGGTGGAATGATGTGCGTCACCCAAGAAGGAGAAAGGTAATGGTTTGATAGTTTTTATTGCACAATGATTTCGCCGTCTTCCAACTGAACGATACGGTCGGTGCGTTTGGCAAAATCCTCATCATGGGTGACCACCAAGAGCGATAGTCCTTGTTCTTCCTTGAGTTTTTTGAAGATGTTGAACACATTTTCAGAGTTTTGGCTGTCCAAATTTCCAGTGGGTTCATCTCCCATCAAAATGGTGGGATCGTTGATCAATGCCCGTGCGATGGCCACGCGTTGTTTTTCCCCTCCAGAAATCCGAGAAGCACGCTGGTGCGCCAAATGGCCTATATGGAGCATTTCAAGTTTTTGCTGGGCATTGCGTTCAATCTCGGCAAGAGGTTTTTCGCCGAGTTTTTTGGCAGGCAACATCACATTTTCCAAAACACTGAATTCGGACAGCAAATAGTGGAACTGGAACACAAAACCGATATTCTTGTTGCGGATGCGGGACAGTTCCCTTTGGGATTTGCCCGTTACTAGGTCATTATTGAGGTGCAATTGCCCTGTATAATCCGTGTCCATAGTGGAAAGAATATACAACAATGTGGATTTTCCAGATCCTGACTTTCCCATGATGGAGGCGAACTCACCTTTTTTTATCCCAAAGGAGATGTTCTTGAGCACGTGAAATTCCTTAGGCTTGTGAAAATATTTGTTGATATCCTTGGTTTCCAATACAAATTCCATAAACGCGGGTTCAGGTTCCTCTGATGATTTTTACAGGATCGATATTTTTGGCCCTGTTGGAGGGCAAATAGCCCGCAACAAAGGTTGACAAAAGGGCAAAAATGATCCCAATGACATAATAGGTCGGATCGTAATTTACAGGATAAGTGGTGATGGTGGGCAGCGCCTCCGTCTCAAAAGGGGTCTGGTCGATAAGTTTTGAGAGCACAAACCCGATCAACAGTCCCAAAATGCCACCTGCGATACCAATGATCATGGCCTGCCCCATAAAGATAAGTTGCACGTCCGTTCCAGAAAATCCGGTCGCCTTGAGTATGGCAATGTCCTTCATTTTTTCATAAATGAGCATGTTCAAGATGTTGTAAATACCAAATCCGGCCACAATGAGCAGGGTGATGGAGACGGCATAAGTGATAAGGTTCCTGATGTTCGATCCCGTTTCAAACTGAGCGTTGGCCTCGTTGATTCCCATGGCCTTGACATTGAACTGTTTTTCCAATTGTTCCGCCATCGATTGGGCCTCTGTAATGTCCAGCAATTTGATGTTGATATCCGTGACATAATTCTCTGCTTCCCCCAAAATGCGCTGCACGGTCTTCAGGTTGGTGAAACTCTGTATATTGTCCACTTCTGCAATGCCACTTTGGTAAATGCCCACTATTTTCAAGGGAAATATATTTCCGGACACCGTACTTATCTGCACCCTGTCACCAAGCGATAAAGACATTTTTTCGGCAAGCCCGGATCCCAATAGAATACCATTCTCATTATTTTTCAAGGCTTCGGGGGAGCCTTCCACAATATTGTCCCGTAGGTTGGACAACCTGACTTCTTCCATGATATCTACCCCGATAAGGTTACCACCCAGCTCCATGGAACCGGATATATAAAAGATCTGTGCCCTGAGCTGTGGAGTTGCCCCATCCACGTTTGGCTGTTTTTTCAGATAATTAAGAATGGGAAGGGCATTGTGGATCTTTTTTTGGCTCAATTTGGGTTTTATGGAGTGCACCACGTTAAATGCATTGTTGAAATCGTCATAAAGGGCGATGGGTTGTTCAGGGGAGGGACGGATCTCGTTATAGATGTGAATGTGGGGAGTTTGGTTCAGTACCAGATCATCCAACATGGTGTTCAGTCCTGTCATGAAACTTACTAGGGTGATGTAGGAGCCTATCCCGAAGGTGACCCCCAGTGTGGCAGTCACGGTGGATTTCATCTTGGTGAGAAGATGGGTCTTGGCTATGCCCAATATCACGTTCCAATTGATCATGGTTCAGGTTTGTATATGGCCGTGTTTTCGTTGATTCCGTCCAGAATCTCCACTAGAACCATGTTTTCAAGTCCGATGGTTACAGATGTTTCACCCTCATCCGTAAGCACTTTGGACCCATTGATCAAATATGTTTTTGGAATGACAAGGGTCTCTTTTTTTTCGGCAATGACAATATTCCCCTCTCCGGAAAGGCCGGGATACAAGGTTTCCGGTGGGTCATTGAACAATGCTTCTACCTTGAAAGTTTGTGAACGTTCATCTTTTCTGGGGTAGATTTTGTCCAAGGTACCTTCAAAAACGGTTTCTCCATAGGAGTCTAGCGTGATAAATACCTTCTGCCCGATATGGAGTTTCACGATATCCACCTCGTCCACCAACAACTCCACAACAAACATATCGCTTTTGCCTATGGTTGCCACAGGCTCCACGGTATTCACAATTTCCCCCGGATTTTTGTAGAGCGCATACACCGTTCCGTTTATTTTGCTCTTGATGGTGAAATCGTTGGTGGTCGTGAGTGAGGTTTTATAATTGTTCTCGGCCTGTCTAAGTTGGGTTTCCAGTTGGTTTTTGGCCTGATCGAATTTCTTTTTTAGGAGTTCCAGCTGGTTTTGGGATAGTTCATAGGCCAGTTTTTTGTTGTCAAACTCCACTTTGGAGCCAATGTTTTGGTTCCAGAGTTTTTTTTGACGGTTATAGTTTATGGAATCGTTTTTGAGCTGGAGTTTTGCCGCTTGGATTTCATCCTCGATACTGCTCAGTACTGCCGCAGTGCCACTGTAATTTTTTTTGGCCAATTCGAGGGCCAATCGGGCATTTTTCTGGTTCAGTTCCGGGGAGGTGTTGGTGATTTGTAGTATCTGGTCTCCCTTAGCCACTTTATCCCCTTCTTCCACCCAGATTTTGTCCAGAATGCCCATGGCCACGGAATACGCCTGATACATGCTGTCAGGCTGTACGGTTGCGGAAGCATAAACGGATTCGGTCATCGGGAGTTTTTCTGGATATATTTGCTCCCTTTTTTTGGCACAAGAGCATAGGAGGAAAGAGAAGATGGTAAACAGCAAAAAGTATTTCATTGCAATAGGCATGGGATATTGCTCAAATTACCAATAAAATACCGATTTGAAATATGAGCAAGATCAGTAAACATATCATAATCCAACTCGATACTGATTCAAATGATTGCGAGAGAGCCATCATTCCCTAATAGTGAATCCTTCGAAATGGAATACAGGTGTGCTTGCTGTCCATCAAAAAGGACATTATAAAAAAATGCTTTTGGGTGCTACCTGATTTTGGTGGGCATTGTTAAAGGGGAGGAGGTTTAGGGTATCCAAAAACAGAGAATTGCCCCTGTGTATTTAGTGCTTTTTTAAATAATTTATGGTTTCAATAATCGATTAAAATTCTTTTTTTCCAAATTCACTGTCGATGAACCTTGATTTGTTCGTGCTGTTATTAAAGGTATAGGAGAGGTTGAGGATGATCATATCCACTTCGTAGACGTAGTTTGTGGTGGTATAAAACCCACCTTCCCTAGAAGTGGTGATTCTTTGCTCATTGGTGTCCAGTAGCCCTAGGTCCATATTCTGCCATTGCAATGTTGCGCTCAGGCGGTCATTGAAAAAGGATTTTCGGAAGCTTAGGTTGGGGGAATAGAACCTGGAATCCTCTCCTTGGGCCGTGTTTCTATCCGAAATATAATTGAAGGTGAACTGAAGTGATGCCGTTTCCGAAAAATCAAAGGTGCTATTGGCGTTAATGGAATATACAAAGGTTTCGGAATCCACCGGTCTTCCATCAAAAGAGCCATCTATTTTGTAGGTATAGAGATTGCCCCCGATAAAGTTGGACCAGTTTTTGGTGGGGCTGATTTGAGCTCCGATTTCCAAGCCTAGGGAGCGGGCCTTGCCCACATTGCTATATATTCGGTTCAAGATGGTATCGTTATAGATAGTATTGACACGGTTGACCAGATTTTTTACATCTTGGTAATAAACCGTGGCATAAACTGAGTTTCCCCCTTTGAAGTTTTTGGTTGCTCCCAACTCGAACAAATCAATAAATTCTGGCTTTAATGTAGGGTCTCCCTGTTCCAAGGTCTCGGAGTGTTCCCGTTCCGGAAACGGGTTCATTTTAAATGTGGTGGTGCGTTCCACTCTTTTGCTATAGGCGGCTTTTACTTTGGTTTTGTTTTTAAAGGTGTATTGCACCGAAGCGGATGGGAACAGTTTTACGTAATCGTACACATAGGTGGTGTCTATGGTATTGGTCTTGTCCCTAAGGTCAAATTCCCGATCCATGGCCTCGACCCTTGTTCCCGCTGAATATTCCCATGCCCCTTTTTTACCACTCAATTGGGCATAGCCGGAATGTAGTTTCCTTTTGAGGTCCACCTCGCTTGAAAATTCCGGTACCAGTTCAAACTGCCCAGTTGCATTGTTTCTTCTTTCATAAACAAAATCGCCCGTATGATCCAACAATCGGTACTGGTAACCTGTTTCCAATTGCCCAAAGGAAAAAGGACTCCATATATAATCCAGCTGAAAGCGAATTCCGTGCAAAGGGTTGTCGTTGGTATTGTATTCGTCCTGTAGAACCGTGTTTGTATCCGGGTACCCGAGATTGCGGTTGGTGGTCGGGCCTCCCAACAAGGTATACTCATATAGGAATGAAGTGGAAAGTTTGGAGGTATTGTTAAAGATGTGGGCATAATCCAGGCTTCCCAAAACAAAGTCCCCTTTTCTGATCCTCAGGTTCTCGTTAAAGTACTGCATGGTATACACACGATTCCCGCCCATTGCCGGTGTTATGGCATGGTTGTCATAATAAAGGATGTCCGCAGTCCTGTCCTTGCTGCGTTTGCCTGCATAAAAACCGAGGGAATATGTATTGGTACTGTCCGGGGTGTAATCCACCGAAAACCTTCCGCTATAGTTCACCTCGTCAAAACTGCGTTCCCCGTCGGATGGAAACTGGGTCAATGTATCGTTAATGATGGTAAAGACATCCCCTTCGCGTCGTCCTCCAAGGTCATTTTGCTGGTAGTTGGCCCCAAGGGAAATGTTCCAATCGCCCTTGATCACGTTATAGGTAGCATCAATGCCATAACGTTGATGGGCCTCTGCGTTGTCATATTTTTCTATGGATGGGAATCCCCCTTTTATATTGATTTGGGCAAATGCCCCGTCAATAGCTCCTTTTTTGGTGATTATGTTGAGAATTCCAGCCTTTCCTTCAGGATCATACTTGGCCGAAGGAGCTGTAATCACTTCAACTTGGTCAATGGAGTTGGCAGGTAGTTGGTTCAATAAGGTCGTTGCACCTCCCTGCACCGGTTTGCCATTGAGCAAGACTACAAAGCCACTACTGCCCCGCACATTGATTTCGCCCAAACCGTTTACCGTGACCGAAGGAATGTTCCGTATCACATCCGTGGCACTTCCCCCTTGACTGTTCTGAAAATTGGTGGCATCGAAAACCTGTCGATCAATTTTGTTGATGATGGCCGCCCGTTCCCCCTCAACAACAACTTCATCCAGTTGATTTTCGCCCATGGACAATGCTATGGTGCCAAGCTGTATTTTAGCGTTTCTATTAGGGATTTCAATATCCTTGACCACCCTTGTGCGATATCCTATAAATGAGGCCTCAAGATAATAGGTGCCTTTTTTTACTCCCTCCATGTTAAAGTTTCCATCCAAATCCGTGATGACTCCCGTAATCAGCTGTTCGGAAGATTGGTCATAGAGGGCCGCAGTGGCATATTCCAAGGGGTTTTGCTCCGTTGCATCGACAATTTTTCCAGTAATCTGGGCGGATGTAACGGTTGTGAACAAGAGCAAAAGGAAGCAGAGGTGGAATCTGTACGGCATAGTTTAAGGCTGATATTATTTGCCTCAAAATTAAATGCCGCAATAGTGTGATTATAGTCCTTTTGAAAAAAGAATGGTATCTATAAAACCTTGCCTTTCTTGAACTGTAGCGGGGTCACACCTTCAAACCGCTTAAAATATTTTATAAAATGGGAGCTGTCCTTAAAATTTGAGGCATAAGCTATCTCGCTTATAGAAAGGTTGGTATAGGTGAGTTGGCGTTTTGCTTCTTGTACAATATGTTGTGCAATTACCTGTGAAGTCGTCTTGCCGAACTCCTTTTTACAATGCGTGTTCAGGTTCTGGGAGGTGGTATGCAATAAATCAGCGTAATGTGAGACATCATTTTTTGGGCTTTCTTGAAGTAGCTGTTTAAAATTAAATGCCAAATTCTGTTCCAGATGGGATTTGTTGGGTGCGTAGTGCAATATTTTGGACAGCAGGGCCTTAAGAATTCCTTCCACGGTAATTTGGGAACCTTTTGCTTGGTCCTTAACCAGTTCGGAGGCCAATTTAAAGAGGGAATTGAGCATTGCATCAATGGGTACTTCAAATGCTCGGTGATTTTCAAGTTGTCTGAATTGATCATTGATGTGTTTGTCCAATGTTTTGTCCAAAAAACCATCTTTAATTATAATGACATACCCTTCGGGTACGGTATCGATCTGCCAATGGTGCACTTCACCTTTTTTGATGATAAAGGCAATGGGAGGTTTGATTTCATACGAATCTTGATCCATATGGTGAAAACCTGATCCCTTGCAAAAATAAACCAGTTCCAGATACTTATTGTGCCGGTGTGGTCTGGTATAGCGTTTGTTCACATCAAAGGGCTCGATTTTTATATCCAGTGCATGTGAAATCTTGTTGTTCACTTTAATTGCTGTACCCATAGGTCACTAAAATTAGGGCATATTCGCTGAGCGAACGGTTCTAAAGCCCAAATGTTCCATACCCGAATCCGGACTAGTGGCCATGCGCGCCGAAATTCTATAGCTTGCACAGTAAGAAGCACTACAGAGGAACGATCCACCTTTGATGACGCGTTCCTTGGCATAAGGGTTATTTGAGTTGAAGGCAGTTGTTGCCCCTGTTGGGTTCTGTGCGACCTCCCCGCTCGAAGCCAGCTTTTGATAGTAGTTCGTGTTGTACCGATCGCTGGTCCATTCCCAAACGTTGCCGGCCATATCGTAAAGGCCAAAATCGTTTTTGGGATAGCTCATGATCGGCGCTCTGCGTTCAAAACCGTCTTCCATCGTATTTTCCACAGGAAATTCGCCTTCCCAAGAATTGGCATGGGAACTGAGCTGATCGATGTCGTTGCCCCAAAAAAACTTGCTGTCCGTTTTTCCGGCACGGGCCGCAAACTCCCATTCAGCTTCCGTGGGCAATCTACGCCCTGCCCATTTACAATAGGCCTGTGCATCCTCGTAGGCTATATGAACCACGGGATGGTTTTCTTTGCCATCGATATTGCTGTCGGGGCCATTGGGATGCTTCCAACTGGCACCGATTTTCCATTCCCACCATTGGGAGTAATCATACAGGTTGGGGACACTGGATTTTGTTTTTTTAAAAACCAAAGAACCCGGTTGTAGAATGGAATCATGGGGTTTTTGGGTGCCTTCGGGCAACTGCTTTTTCATTTCTTCCCAATCAATCTCACGTTCGGCCATGGTAACATAGCCAGTTTCCTCAACAAATTTGGCAAACTGGGCATTGGTTACCTCATGAATGTCCATAAAAAAACCATCTATCGCAACTGGGTGCCTTGGCTTCTCGTGTGCCATGGCCATCTTATCCGATTCTACAGCACCTTGGTAAAATGTCCCTCCAGGTATCCAAACCATACCTTCGGGAGCTTTACTGGGAGCTTTTCTTGGCTTTACATGCTCTGTTGTTTTGGAAGTGCCAACACTTTCTTTTGATTGGTCCGTTTTGGATTTACAGCTTGTAAGCAGGGCAAATAATAAAAAGTAAAAAGAAAAGGTGTGCTGAGGTGTCATTTTGTTTAGTTGATGTTTCATTGGATTCCTAAAATAGTCTGAAATTGAATTATACAAAAAAATAATATGTGGTGATCAGGATACACAAAAGCCTAAGAGTTTTTTTAAACCAGCTTTATTGATTGTAAAAAAGACTAAACATTTATTTGAATTTGAAGACTGTTTCAGTGGGTCTATATCCAATATGAAGTGCATTTACCTGTATGGTTTGCTCCTTTTTCAGGTGAATTGTTCCATCAGTGGAAACTGCCCAAAATGGGTTAGGCTACATTCATTTGGAGCATACCTAAGAGAAGCTTCTAGCCCTTTAAATAAAATAATATCATGGCAACAGTCATTTAGGATAGGAATTTTTATTCTAACTTCTTTTCAATCAAGTAGCACTTCTTGATGTTAACTTGTAGATTAGGGTGTGGCTGGATTGATTGCATCCATTGGTAATTGCCAATTTATGATTTAATCTTCCATGCTTTTCAATAACCCCTCTAAGATCTCATCTTTTTCATCCAGCAAGTGGTCTTTGATTAGAATATCGGGGATAATACCTGTGCCTTTATCCACCCCATTTATGCGTTCGATTTTACCTTTGGGAACATCAACAGTGACTCCTGTTTTTGGTAGGGGATAATTGTAAATGGAGGCATAAAGATTAGGATATTCTCCTGTTTCTTCTCCAACAATTTTCCAAAAGGTCCAATAAGGTTAGTTTGGCATCACCTGATAAGGGTTTTAATCCAAAATCCCTTGACGGATTTACTGGTTTCATTTAGGGTCAGGCTGGATAGCAAAAAATGAGGCCAGTAGGAGCTTTATGTTCTGTTGGGCCGTTCCATTTGGGTTACATAAGTATATCATTGCCTATATTTATTTGAAAGTAATACTAGAAGATGAATAAAATATTATTTTTAAAGTATAAAATAATATACTTTAAAGTAATTAATCTATTTTACATATATAATATCATACCTTAAAATTTAGTCTAAACGCTTTTTTTAGCTTTTGGGATTGCTTTTTGGGAATACCTGCTCTATCAGAGTAATGTTCCCATTGATTCAATGTGACTTGTATAGCTTCAATATCATCATTTGCGTTTGTATAATTTATCTCATCGGCGATGGATTGAAGATCTTTTCTAGTGAAGTTGTCACGTTTACCGGCAATTGTCATCTGGTGCCCATTGGTCCATTGGCCCGCTGGATTGTACGCATAGGTGACATCATATGCGGGCGTCAGTCTCCATTTACCGGATTTATCCATTATGAATGAAATGTTCTTCGTGTGATCATCTTGGTTGCGGGCCATGACATTGAAGACCATTCTTCTAAAGAGTTGAACCGCTTGTTCTTTGGGGAGTTTAAGTTTCCTCATTATGTCCAACGCATCCTCATATCCGTGAACACCTGGTTTTCGATAATCGAAATGGGCAAGGGCGCAAAGGGTTTGCATATGCAATTTTTCCCCTTGCCCTGTTCTGTCAAATCGCTTTGTCATAAAGTGTGCTCGCCCATTTTCTTTCAAAAGCTGCGAAGGCATCATTTCAATGCCACAATCAATGGCCATCAGGTAATAGGCATATTCTATTTTTCCATACCCTTGTGGATCTCCAAGTTCCTTGTTGGTCACCCCATCAAATTTGAGAATGAAATGCTCAAAGCCTTCAGGTACTTTAGTTTGACCGGAGCGCACCTCTTTGGAGTCTTTATTATAGGCTACGATCGCCTTGGCTCGCTGTCCTCCTGCTGAGGTCCCCACTTTGATCAATTCATTCATTGCCTCGGTTTCTTGGAGGTTCAATGTAATGTCTTCTCTTTTCTGCTGAATCTTTCCGGACAATTCTACTAAACTTGAAATGTTCAATTCAGTAGATTGATCATACCCCAATTTTTTAGCAGGTTCGAATTCCAATGCCCCCATTCCACGGGAGCCGATATATGTGAGACGATCCAAAGGCGAAAAGGCGGATTTTACAATACCGTTCAATTTTAACCATCGATTGATCAGATGGTTTCCAAAATCATCCGGCAATACATCGGAAATCATTCCAGGAAGTCCTTTGTAGGTCTGCTCATCCAAAGTTGGAAAACTGTAAATTTTATCTTTCGATCCGGCAATGGGCATGTTTATGGGCGATACGTCCAGACCCTTGTTGATAAAACTGGGTTGGTATTCAAAGAATCCTAGATTGCGTTCATTGTCCCAACTCAATGCACCTACATTTTCACCCCATAAAGTGACACCAATAACATCTACCATTCCGAGTCTTTTCCTTTATCAAAATCGGTGCCCGAAGCACGTTCACGCTCTTTTCCCTTTAATTTGAGGAGTTGAATTGGACTAATGCCGGGATCGGGCAAGAATTTGTCCAAGGCTGCTAAGTCCCCAAATGCCCTTAGGATTTGTATCAAGGTCAATAATGAAGTATTGTTGCCAGATTCAAAGTTTTTTATGGTTTGGGTATGCAAGCCGGTTGTATTGGCCAATTGCTCTTGAGTCATGTTTAGGTTCAAGCGTCGCTGGCGAACCCTTTTCGTAAGCTCTTTTAAAATAGACTCGTTTGATGACTTAGAAGTTATCATTATAGGTATAATAAATTATATTTAATATAATAAAAATACGAATAAAGTATAATATATTAGATTTTAAAATCTACTTCTTCTGACTTATTGTTTTTATTCTTCTTCATTGGTGCTAAGCCATAGCCTATCCTTGTCATGTTGTGTTTTTCTCAATGCCTTTTTGTGTGTTTGAAAAATTCCAGTTTTGATCTAAGTTGTTCGAAGTTCGCATTATAACTTTTAAGGTCAACAACTGTAGGTTTAAAACACAAATAATAGTAAATAAAATTGGATTGGATTCAATCATTTTTTTAATTCCCTTATTTAAGATATCAAAAGAACATAAGCTTCGAGCTTTTGTGTTTATGAGTATAGTTTACCTGACGCATAATTTCAGCAATAGGCGCTCTGTTTAGCTTGCAATTCTAAAAGGTTTTTCTTTAGGGATATTAACATTAGTATGCTTTATTTTCATCAATGAAAACTTCAAACAATTTAGTTGTGTTGGAAAAAATGAATTCCAATAGAGGGTGCTTTAAAGATAGAAAAACCTGTCAGAAAAGATTAATCTTAGGAAGAAACGATTCGTGCTAGTGGGTAGTTAGTGGGACAAAACCAGTTTTCTTAAAATATAATTTACTGATTATCAATAGATTGTAAATCAGCTTCTACTTGAGTGCGACCCTAGTAGCATTCAAAATAAAAGCCTAAGCATCAATTACTTAGGCTTAAAAAAGTGTTTAAAATTGTGACCGCGGCAGGATTCAAACCTGCAACCTTCTGAGCCGTAATCAGATGCGCTATTCAGTTGCGCCACGCGGCCTTATTTAAGGGCTGCAAATATATTTCTTTTTAACTTTACCACAAAACCCTAGCATACAAAAATAATGGATTTCACACACTACATTCGCGATATTGAGGACTTCCCTACGCCCGGTGTTGTTTTTAAGGACATAACCCCGCTGCTAAAAGACCCAAGCGCTTTCCAAAAGGCCGCGGATGCCCTGTTGGCTTTGGTGGGCAACACGAAAATAGACAAAGTTATTGGTGTGGACAGCCGTGGGTTTATTTTTGCGCCCATGTTGGCCGAAAAACTGGGTGCAGGCTTTGTAACTGTCCGTAAGTCTGGAAAACTACCATATAAGACGATTTCCCAGTCTTACGATCTGGAATATGGCACTGGAACGTTGGAAATCCATTCGGATGCCATAGAAAAAGGGGAGAGGGTATTGGTGCACGATGATGTTTTGGCTACTGGAGGTACGGCTCAGGCCGTTTGTAAACTAGTTGAAAAATTAGGGGGAGAAGTGGTACAATGCAACTTTTTGATTGAACTCACCTTTTTAAATGGAGCTGAAAAAGTAAAAGGTTACCAAAAAGAGGTGCTTCTTCAATTTTGATCCAATGCTTTTTTGGTAACATAGTATCTCCAACCTATAATGGCCATTTGTAATTTAGATGCCTTGGAAAGGTCCAGGCCCTTTTTAGAGTAGGAGGGAAGTACAGCTTTGTTGATTTTTGCCAAAATCTTGTAAAACATATAATTGCGTTGGTTTTGTGTAAATATAGGTAAAGCTGTTTACAAGGTGGCTTTATGAGTATTTATGTGGATAAAATCTTACGTACTACATAAATATTATTGTTAAGAGTTGAACAAGAAGTGCAATGAAAAATTTTACGATTGCTATCATTTGATTGATTTTAGGTTTAAAAAACTATGACTTTTTTATTGTTTCTTCGAATATATAATGATAAAAGTCATGCTTCCAAACAATTAGACTAAAATCAATGTAATTGCATACGAGATTGTATCTCTAAAAACGTAATGCTTCTACAAATGTAAGCTAGTTCCTTATGTAAAATATTGAATTGAAATGTATTTATATGTTTTAACTAATAAAATGTTAGATATATAGAGGCGTTTTGAGTTGTTTTTTGAAAAACAAGGGAGGTTTTGTTCAAAAATGTGCCCATTTTTGGGTTTTCGTTTGGCGACACAAAAAAAGGAACCGTCTTTTAAGACGGCTCCTAGGACTATTCAAAAAATGATTATGTTATAATCATTTACCTTTCTTGGTGGTTATTTCAACAACCCCATTTTTAGCTTTTTTGCCATATTTGTCAATAGCTTTATCACCTTTTAGGACGGTCATGCTTTTTATATCGCTAGGCAATATCTTTTTGATATCCTTTGCCTTTGCTTTTTTACCGTCTATATAATAAAGTGGCTCGCCTTTGCCATCATTGTCTATAAAAAAGAAACTGGCATTGTCATGGTTACTGATTACTTCAATGTCCCCATCGTTATCCGAATCTTTAATGATCGTTACATTGCTGTTTCTTTTTACTTCAATATCGTTGTCTTTATCAGTACTAAAGACCATCACATTGTTTTCTTCGCCTTTCTTTTCAATTTTTTTAATGCTAATATGTTTTATGTCCTGATCATCTTCAATATGTAGTTTTTCAGCTTCTTTGTCACTAAGCCTTTTACCGTCTACAATTACAACTTTTTCATTATCTACCTGTTTAATGGTGATTTCGGTTTCATCATTAGTGGTCCAAGAACTCGTTCCTTTTATTTTATGGATACTAACATTTTTCTTTTTGCCGGAATTCCAAAAGGAGACCACATTGTTTTCATCATCATAAATAACCGTTATAGGGCCGATGGCGCCATCGGAATTAGTGCTGTAATTTCCGTTCACTTTTTTGCCCTCATCATTTTTACCGCTCAATTGCAGAGAAATCCCAATTATCTCTTTTGCATTATTTCTAACGGCGGTGTAACTGAAATCAATGTCATCTTTGGCTAAATCTTTTTTGATATTATCGAGTTTGGCATCTGATGTATTTTTATCTACGGTGAATTCGATTTTTTTGTTGTCTTTTGATTTTTTTTCGGTCATTGAGCTCCCAGTATTGTCGGAATCCTTATACAGATAGGTTTCCTCAATACTGAAACTCACTAGAAGCAACCCCAACAACGGAGCTACGAGCAGGGTTTTTAGGACATTGATTTTTTTGGATTGATTTTGATTTAACATGACTATTCGTTTTTTGATTAATGAATTGTAAAATGAATTGGCTAAAACGTATTCTTGTGTGTCTACCGCCTGTTTTAGCATCAGGTATTGGTATGATTTTTTGTCTTTCGCATGTGCTATGGCAAAATGGTCTGCCAAGTATTCCAGGTTTTGCCTCACAGCACTTTTGTAGAGCCACAATACAGGGTTGAACCAGAAAACAATCTTTAAAACCTCAAGGAATAAGATGTCCAACGTATGGTATTGACGGGCATGTACCTTTTCGTGTTCCAAAACCGAATGCAGTTCGTTGGGCTCAAAAAGTGTTGGATTATAAAAAATGTAGTTGAAGAAAGAGAAAGGGGATATTCGTTTTTCCGTTTCCAAGTGTAAAAAAGGACTTTCCTTTCTTTTATGGGCATTTTCGGCCAATTTTTTTAACGAAATCAATCTAATCATAAACTTTACCAACAAAATAGCACTTACTGCACTGTATAGGATAAGGAGTATGTTTTCCGCAGTGAACAAACTACTTTCGGCAAGGGATGAGGTAGCTTGAGCTCCCAACTCATCGGCCTGAATAAGTATGGGTTTGGAAACCACCACCGTTTTTTTGATCTTGATGAAGGGGAGTACAAAAGCGAGTATCAATCCCGATAACAAAAACATGCGGTTTTCCGTAAAAAGGGTGTCGCGCTTTAAAAAAATATGGTAAACCGCCAAAAAACCACCGGAGATAAGGGCGGATTGTAAAAAGTACATGAATATAGGTTCCATTATTTTTTCTTTTCTATTAGGTCAATGATCTCTTTGAGTTCTGCAATGGATATTTTTTCCTCTTGGGCAAAGTGGGAAACCAAACTTTTAAAAGAGTCATTGTAATAATCTGCAATGGCTGAGTTCACATACTTTTTCCGGTAGTCCTCTTTGCTTACTATTGGGAAATATCTATGGGTGTTGCCAAAGGCCTCATGATCTACGAACCCTTTTTCCTGAAGATTTCTAACAATGGTGGATAAGGTATTGTAATGGGGCTTTTCGCCCTGTATCTCCTCAAGTATTTCCTTTACAAAAGCTTTTTTCAGTTCCCAGAGGATTTTCATGATCTCCTCTTCCTTGTTGGTCAATTTTTGCATGATGTATTTGTTGTATGCCCAAACGTAATACTAATATTTTAGTTAAACAACTGTTTTTATAGTTTATTAACTATTTTTGTAGTTTTTCTTTTTGAAAGAACCTTCTCTGACCAGCTATTCTTCCCGTATCTTTGCGCAAAATTTTATTTTTTTGGGAAATCTACTCTTTATTGTTTTGGGATTGGTCCTCTTAATAGCCGGGGGAAATTGGTTATTAAAATCGGCGGTTGCCTTATCCTTGAGATTGTACATCCCCAAAATTATCATAGGCATGACGGTGGTCTCGTTCGCTACCTCAGCTCCAGAGCTTATTGTTAGTGTAAAAGCTGCTTTGGATGGTTTCCCGGACCTTTCTTTGGGAAATGTGGTAGGTTCCAATATTGCTAATCTGGGATTGGTTTTGGCAATCACCATAATTATGGGGAGCATAAATGTGCGGAAGAGTTTTTATACCACCGATTGGCCTGTAATGATGGTCGCTTCGCTTTTGTTATGTGGTTTTATCTATTTTGATGGAGAGCTCCAGCAATATGAAGGGATTGTTCTTGTGTCCCTTTTATTTGTGTTCTTGGTGTACCTGCTTAGATTTCAAAAAACAGCGGTTGAGGACGAAATGCCCGAAGATGACGTACCCCTACCATTATATAAGGTCGCACTTTTCTTGGGAATCGGCGGAACGGCGCTTTGGGGAGGTTCCGAATTACTTATAGATGGGGCCGTGGGTCTTGCATCCTCTTTTGGGGTAAGTGATCGTGTAATTGGTATAACCATTGTTTCCGTAGGAACAAGTATCCCTGAACTGGCAGCATCGGTAATAGCAGTACTAAAGAAAGAAAAGGCTATATCTTTGGGGAACTTGATAGGTTCCAATATTTTCAATTTGTTGGCCGTTTTGGGAATTACCTCGATAATTACTCCGATAACCGTTATGGACGAAGGATTGTTGTCCAGCGATATTTTTTGGATGTTGGGGATTTCTTTCCTTATCCTTCCTTTGGTGTTCTTCCCAAAAGGCCTACGCTTGGGGTGGAGGGATGGATTGATACTCTTGGCGTTTTATGCCACCTTTATCTATTTTACCATAAAATAAAAACCGCCCCACAAAACGGGACGGTTTTCACCTATAATCAACAACTAATTTATATACGTACTTATACTGCTGCGGATTTAACCGTTTTCACGATTACGGCCGCCACCTTGTATGGGTCTGCGTTAGAAGCAGGTCTTCTATCTTCCAACCATCCTTTCCAACCTTTCTCTACGGTCATAATTGGAATTCTGATGGAAGCACCCCTATCGGAAACTCCGTAGCTGAAATCAGAGATGGAAGCAGTTTCGTGCTTACCGGTCAATCTTTCATCGTTGAACTCACCATAAACGGAAATGTGCTCCTTGGTTACCGGACGGAACGCTTCACATACTTTTTCGTAAGTTTCTTTGGAACCACAGGTTCTCAACAAAGTATTGGAGAAGTTGGCGTGCATACCGGAACCGTTCCAGTCACCTTTAATAGGTTTTGGGTGGTATTCAATGTAGTATCCGTAGCTTTCTGTCAATCTTTGTAGCATATAACGCGCTACCCAAATTTCATCACCGGCTTTCTTGGCACCTTTTGCGAACAATTGGAATTCCCACTGTCCGGCAGCAACCTCTTGGTTAATACCTTCAAAGGTAAGTCCAGCATCCAAGCAAAGGTCGGCATGCTCCTCAACAAGGTCTCTTCCCCAAGTATTTCTTCCACCAACGGAGCAGTAGTATAGCCCTTGTGGACCAGGATAACCACCAACAGGGAATCCTAAAGGTAGTTGGGTTGCAGTATCCATAATAAAGTATTCCTGCTCAAATCCAAACCAGAAATCATCATCCTCATCGTCAATAGTGGATCTGGAGTTGCTCTCGTGCGGGGTTCCGTCAGGATTCAACACCTCAGTCATTACCAAATAACCGTTTCTTCTTGCTGGGTCAGGGTAAATGGCAACAGGCTTCAACAGGCAGTCAGAGGAACCGCCTTCGGCTTGTTTGGTGGATGAACCATCGAAGGACCACATGGGGCAGTCTTCCAATTTGCCACTAAAATCCTCTTCTATTCTAGTTTTGCTTCTAATGTTGGCCGTTGGTTCATAACCATCCAACCATAGATACTCTAATTTAGATTTGCTCATAATTCTGGTAGTTAATCGTTCTCAATTTTATGATTCACAAAAATAGGTTTTTCATTTTATTATCAATGTTTTATGGGGGTAAAATCACAAATTTGAACCTATTATTTATATTACCCCTGTTTTATTTAGGGTAGAATGAAAAAAAAGTAATTTTTGCAGTATATTTTATTAAATTGTTAATTGTAGATTTGAAAATTAAATATTATTGAAAATGCCTAAAACACGATTCCAAGCCTTGGTAGAAAGCCGCAACAGGGAATATGCCACTATTAATGAGACAGGGAAAAGATCCGACCTGTTCGGTAAGCATGTTTTTAACGAAGAAAAAATGCTGCAATTTTTGACAGCAGAAGCCTTTGATAAAGTAAAATCAGCCATTTATCAAGGAAATAAGATCGACAGAAAGATTGCCGACCAAGTGGCCGAGGGTATGAAAGCTTGGGCACTGTCCATGGGGGCCACACATTATACGCATTGGTTCCAGCCATTAACAGGGGCCACCGCAGAAAAGCACGATGCATTTTTTGATATCCTTCCCGACGGAAGGGCCATGGAGAAGTTTGGGGGCGCACAATTGGTGCAGCAAGAACCCGATGCTTCCAGTTTTCCGAGCGGGGGAATCAGAAACACTTTTGAGGCACGCGGCTATACGGCTTGGGACCCGACCTCTCCAGCATTTATTTACAAAACAACCCTATGTATTCCTACCATATTTGTAGCTTATACCGGGGAAGCTCTGGACAATAAAGCGCCATTGTTGAGGGCGTTGCAAGCCATAGATCAGGCTGCCACAGGTGTAGCGCAGTATTTTGATAAGAATGTAAGAAAGGTGCATGCCACGCTAGGGTGGGAGCAAGAATATTTTTTGATTGATAAGTCATTGGTGAATTCCCGTTTGGACCTTTCCGTGACAGGGCGAACCCTAGTAGGTAATTTTTCGGCCAAGGGACAACAACTGGATGACCACTATTTTGGTGTGATACCGGCAAGGGTCCTAGGTTTTATGAGTGAACTGGAAAAGGAATGTACCAAACTTGGAATCCCTGTAAAAACACGTCATAATGAGGTGGCGCCAAACCAGTTCGAACTTGCCCCGGTTTTTGAAGAAGCCAATCTCTCCGTGGACCATAATTTATTGTTGATGGACGTGATGGAGGAGATAGCCGACAAGTACAACTTTTCCGTATTGTTCCACGAAAAGCCATTTGCAGGCATCAACGGGTCGGGCAAGCACAACAATTGGTCCTTGGGTACCGATACAGGGGTGAACCTATTGAGCCCAGGTACAACACCCATGAAAAACCTTCAGTTCCTCACTTTTTTCGTGAACACCATCAAAGCGGTGGATACCTACGAGGAATTGTTGAGAGCCTCTATAGCTTCGGCAAGTAATGACCACAGGTTGGGTGCCAATGAAGCACCGCCGCCTATTATTTCCATCTTTATAGGACAACAATTAAGCGATGTGCTGGACGAACTCGAAGGGGTTTCCAAAGGAAAATTGTCCCCTCAGGAAAAAACAGAGCTCAAGCTCAATGTGGTAGGTAAGATTCCGGAGATATTATTGGACAATACGGACAGGAACCGTACATCGCCATTTGCGTTCACCGGAAACAAGTTTGAGATGAGGGGGGTAGGTTCCAAGATGAACTGTGCCAAGCCCATGACCACGCTCAACACCATCGTTGCCAAACAGCTTACCGACTTTAAAAAAGAAGTGGATACGCTGATTGACAAGAAAAGCCTGAAAAAGGACGAAGCAGTGTTCAATGTGCTTCGAGAATACATAAAAACCTCCAAGCGCATCCGTTTTGAAGGGGATGGGTATGGTATTGAATGGCAAGAAGAAGCAAGAAGGCGAAAGTTGAGCTTCAATAAAAACACACCCGAGGCACTCCAAGTCATCACATCAAAGGAAAGCTACGAGCTCTTTAAGCAAATGGGCGTGATGAACGAAGTGGAGCTCAAGGCCCACAAAGAGGTGGAATTGGGCGCTTATATTTTCCATATTCAGATAGAAGGCCGTGTATTGGGCGAAATGGTGTACAACCACATCATTCCCGCTGCAATCAAGTACCAAAACATGCTGCTGGAGAACATTCATGGGTTAAAAGAGGTCTATGGAGCGGCGCACAAGAAAGTGGCCGAAGGCCAGCTGAATATTTTGGAACAGATCGGCGAACATATCGTGGAGATCAAAAAACTTACCGATGAAATGGCAGATGCTCGCAGAAGAGCCAATGGCATGTCGGTGGTTGATAAAAAAGCCCAGGCCTACTGTAATAATGTAAGGCCTTATTTTGATAAAATCCGGGAACACTCGGATACCTTGGAGAAATTGATTGCAGATGAATTTTGGCCATTTACCAAATACAGGGAAATGTTGTTTTCCAAATAGCATAACACTCAAAAGGAAAAGACGGAAAGCATATCAATAATTTGATGGCTTTCCGTTATTTTTGCCCAAACCATTTATATGTCATCGGATACCAGTAAAAGATATGCCCAAAGAGGTGTTTCGGCCTCCAAAGAAGATGTGCACAACGCAATCAAGAATATTGATAAAGGACTTTTCCCCAAAGCGTTCTGCAAAATTGTACCCGATTATTTAACAGGTAGCGAGGACCATTGTTTGGTGATGCACGCCGATGGTGCAGGTACCAAATCCTCCTTGGCATACATGTACTGGAAAGAAACAGGCGATGTTTCGGTCTGGAAAGGCATTGCCCAAGATGCACTTATTATGAATGTGGATGACCTGATCTGTGTGGGTGCCACAGATAACATACTGTTGTCATCGACCATTGGGCGGAACAAAAACTTGATTCCCGGTGAAGTGATTTCGGCCATCATCAATGGTACCGAAGCGCTTATTTCCGATTTGGAAAAGCATGGCATTACCATCCGTTCCACGGGAGGTGAAACCGCAGATGTGGGCGATTTGGTAAGAACCATTATCGTTGATTCCACGGTAACGGCCCGAATGGAACGAAAAAACGTGATAGATAACGCCAATATTAAAGCTGGAGATGTGATCGTTGGCCTAGCTTCCTTTGGAAAGGCGACTTATGAGACCGAATACAACGGAGGAATGGGCAGTAACGGATTAACATCTGCCCGGCACGATGTATTCTCCAAATATCTGGCTGAAAAATATCCGGAAAGCTTTGATGCATCGGTTCCGGAAGAATTGGTGTATTCCGGAAACACAAACCTCACAGATGCGGTACCCGATTCTCCATTAGATGCAGGGAAATTGGTGCTGTCCCCAACAAGAACCTACGCACCCATCATTAAAAAAGTACTGGAAAAATATACTTCCAAAGAAATACATGGCATGGTGCATTGTAGCGGAGGGGCACAGACCAAGATTCTTCATTTTGTGGATAATCTTCATATTATCAAGGACAATATGTTTGCGATTCCGCCCCTGTTCAAACTGATTCAAGAACAATCAGGTACCGATTGGAAAGAGATGTACCAGGTTTTTAACTGTGGACATCGTATGGAACTCTATGTGAATGAGCAGGTTGCGGAAGAAATCATCTCCATTTCCAAAAGTTTTGATGTGGATGCCCAAATTATTGGTCGTGTAGCATCCGCTAGCAGTAAAAAGTTGACTATCCAAAGCCCGTACGGCAACTTTGATTATTAACATACGATTTAGCTTGAAATAGCGTTCTTGTAATAAACCTCCCACGCTATGGAAAGAAAAGAGTTTCTGCGGAGTTTGGGCGCAGGCGCAGCCTTTGCACTTACATTCCCCTGTTTACAAGGGTGTTCCAAGGATGATGTGAACGGGGATATAGTGGAAGAGCCCACAGGTGTCGACTTTACCGTAGACCTTAGCTCGCAAGAAGCTCAAGCTTTGGCTTCCAATGGAGGTTTTATATTAAAAAACTTAGTGGTTATAGCTAAAAATTTAGAAGGCGAATATGTGGCGGCAAGTCAGGTTTGCAGTCATCAATCATATGATCAAGTGAGATTTGTAGATCAAAGTGGCGGTATTTTTTATTGCGATGTGCATGGATCTCGTTTTGATCAGGATGGAACACCCCTTAACCAAGTTGACAGTTCCCCCGCAAGAGCACTCAAGGTTTACAATACGGAACTCAACGGTTCCATTTTACGGATTTATGAATAGTTTTTTGAGTCCCAAATCTTATGAAACATCTAATCTACATACTGATTTTTGCATGTGCAGGCATACTTCAGGCCCAAGAATGGCAAGATAATTTTAATGATGCCCTTGCCAAAGCAGCTGTTGAGAACAAACCCATTGTTTTGGTCTTTTCCGGTTCGGATTGGTGTGCGCCATGTATCCGTTTAAAAAAACATGTTTTTGATAGCGGGGAGTTCAAAGCCTATGCCTCTGAGCATTATGTGATGTATGATGCGGATTTTCCCCGCAAAAAGAAAAATCAACTACCTGAAGAAAAATTAAATGTAAATAAGTCCTTGGCCGAAAAATATAACCCAAAGGGTTATTTTCCACTGGTTGTGGTAATGGACAAGAACCAAAACGTTTTGGGCACTACAGGTTTTGTGGCCCGAACCAGTCCCGAAAAATATATCAGAACACTTAACAAATTTCTAAAATGAAAAGCTTTATAGCCCTTATCTGCAGTTTTTCTTGCCTGCTGTCCTTTGGGCAGTCGAGGCAAACAGATGTCACTGTAAAAAAGACCCTAAAACTAATGGGTACCCGGTTCGAGATTACCGTGGTGGCACCGAACGAGGATATTGGCTACATTAATATAGACGAAGCTGTTTCGGAAATTGAGCGTATAGAAAAAATCATCTCATCATGGGACAAGGATTCCGAAACCTCTTTAATCAACAAAAATGCTGGAATCAAACCTGTGAAGGTGAGTCAGGAATTGATTGATCTAATCGAACGGTCCATCAAAATATCGGAAATAACAGATGGAGCTTTTGATATTACCTATGCCTCCATGGACGAGGTTTGGCGGTTTGATGGAACCATGGATAAAATTCCTTCAAAAGAAGAAATTGAAAAATCCATTGCAAAGGTCGGATATCAAAAAATACAGTTGGATCAAGATAACCAAACCGTTTTTTTGCCCGAAAAAGGAATGTGCATTGGATTTGGTGCTATCGGAAAGGGGTATGCTGCAGATAGGGCCAAAGAACTCTTGGTATCCAAAGATGTGAAAGGAGGAATCATCAATGCTTCGGGCGACCTTACCACTTGGGGCACCAAAGTGACCGGTGAAAAATGGTTGGTAGGTATTGCAAATCCATTGAGCAAGGATAAAGTGTTCAGTTGGTTGCCTATAATAGAATCTTCAGTGGCTACTTCGGGCAATTACGAGAAGTATATTGAGCTGGACGGAAAAAAATATTCACACATTATTGACCCGCGAACAGGATATCCTACCACAGGTGTTAATAGTGTATCGATTTTTGCCAAACAAGCTGAATTGTGCGATGCCCTTGCCACCGCAGTTTTTATAATGGGCAGGGACGTTGGTCTGCACATGATCAACCAGATCGATGGAGTAGAAGCCGTTGTGGTCGACTCCGAAAGCAAAATCCATAAAAGCTCGGGTATAATGTTCGATACGAACTAGAACATACTTAAAATATGGTAAAACCTCTTTTTTTGCTATTACTATTGATTTTCTCAAGTTCCTGTGTCGCCGTCCGCGAGTACGATAAAGTGTATGTGAACGACGAAGAGATGCAGTTGAGTGCGCGAGCTTGGGAACGTTTTGAAACCAATTTCCATGTTTATAGGGAGGCCTCCTCTGGTGCCAACGGAGGCAAGACAGGTGGTGGATGCGGATGTAATTGAATGGGAACTTCAAATGATTAATTTAAAAAACCTCATGGCCCGATCATCCAAATCAGCGAAAACCGTTTTCGTAGTCTTATTATTTTTGATGGTATCCTTGGGATGGTCGCAACAGGGAGATACCTCGTACAAGCGAAGGGTGTTGGAGGCAAGTGAGGTTGACATGCTTTTTAGTTATTACAGACAAGATGGGGAAAATGCGGCTGTTACAGGTGGCGAAGGTACCGAGGAATTAACGGATGCTACTTCTAGCATTGTCTTGCGAATGCCGATGAACGAGGATGATATTTTAACGGTGGATGTGGGGTTGTCCGCCTATACCTCGGCATCTTCCAGTAATGTAAATCCTTTGGATGGCGGAGCCAATGCTACTCCTTTTGATGCTTCTTCGGGAGAATCTCGAAAGGATGTATTGGCCTATGTCAAACCAACATATCGGCACAGTTCCGATGATCGTAATTCCATCTGGAGTGCCAATGCCTATTTTTCGTCGGAGTACGATTATTTTTCCATTGGATTTGGAGGCAGTTACACCAAGTTGTTCAACGAGAAGAACACAGAGGTCACACTAAGCGGTAATGTGTATTTGGATAAATGGAATGCACAGTACCCTATTGAGCTGCGTGATGGTTTCTTTGATGACCGTATCACCGGAAATGGTGCTTACAATCCCATTTTTTCCGAGTTTGAGTATGAAAAGCGGAATTCTTACTCACTATCCTTGAATTTCTCCCAGATTTTGGGCCAAAAATTGCAAGGTGCCCTTTTTGTGGATGTGGTCTCTCAGAACGGATTGTTGAGCACGCCATTCCAACGCGTGTACTTCTCGGATTTTGAAGATTTTTATATTGATGATTTTCAATTGGCGGATAATGTGGAGCAGTTGCCCGATAACCGGTTCAAAATACCTGTGGGCGGTAGGTTGAATTATTATTTGAACGATTTGGTCATACTGCGTTCCTACTACCGTTTTTATTGGGACGATTGGGGGATTCGTTCCCATACCACAAGTTTGGAAGCGCCTTTTAAGTTGACGGATAAATTCACCTTATACCCAAGTTACCGATACTACACACAAACCGCAGCCGACTATTTTTATCCCAAGGAGCAGGCATTATCCACCTCCGCGTTTTATACTTCGGACTATGATCTGTCCAAATACGATGCCCATCAGTATGGGATTGGGGTACAGTACAAGGATGTTTTTACCAGAGCCCGAGTGTTCAATTTTGGGTTGAAAACCATCAACCTGCGATTTAGCCAATATGATCGTAGTGATGGCCTCAATGCCTTTATTGTTACGCTTGGTACTACTTTTGTTGGAAACTGACCTCAATTCCTCATCGAGGGTTTGATTTTCCGGTGTTCTAGGTCGGAATGAATTAATTTTTTTCGTTTGAACACCTCGTTGGCTTGCTCCGAGGTAGTTGATTTTAAAAAATAATCCAACGAAAAAATCGTAAATTCGCATTCCCATTAGGAGGATTGATTTATGCTAGACAAACTCAACATTGTAAAACAGCGTTTTGATGAGGTTTCGGACCTGATCATACAACCCGATATTATTGCGGACCAAAAAAGGTACGTAAAGCTGAACAAAGAGTACAAAGACTTGAAGTTGCTCAGCGACAAACGCGACGAATACATAGCCCTTACCAACAATATCCAGGAAGCAGAAGAGATTATTGCCGACGGTAGTGATACAGAAATGTTGGAAATGGCCAAAATGCAATTGGATGAGGCCAAGAGTGCCTTGCCCAAATTGGAAGAAGAAATTAAATACCTTTTGATTCCCAAAGACCCTGAAGATGAAAAGAACGTGGTTATGGAAATCAGGGCTGGAACCGGAGGGGACGAGGCCAGTATTTTTGCCGGTGACCTGTTCCGTATGTACACCAAATATTGCGAATCCAAAGGATGGAAGACCAACGTAATCGATTTGAGTGAAGGAACCAGCGGCGGATACAAGGAAATCCATTTCGAGGTCAATGGCGAGGATGTGTACGGAACACTTAAGTTTGAGGCAGGAGTGCACCGTGTGCAACGCGTACCACAGACCGAAACCCAAGGTAGGGTGCACACCAGTGCGGCTACCGTTATGGTGATTCCCGAGGCGGAAGAGTTCGATGTTCAAATAGATCCAAAAGATGTGCGGATAGATTACTTCTGTTCCTCTGGACCTGGTGGACAGTCGGTGAACACCACTTATTCTGCGGTGCGTTTAACGCACGAGCCTACGGGTATCGTTGCGCAATGTCAGGACGAAAAGTCCCAACACAAGAACAAGGATAAAGCATTCAAGGTGCTTCGTGCCCGTTTGTACGATATGGAATTGGCCAAAAAACAGGCAGAGGATGCTGCCAAACGTAATTCGCAAGTGAGTAGTGGCGACCGTTCGGCAAAAATTCGCACCTACAATTATCCGCAGGGTAGGGTGACCGATCACAGAATTGGATTGACCCTTTATGATTTACAGAACATCATCAACGGGGATATCCAAAAAATCATCGATGAGTTGATGTTGGTGGAAAACACGGAAAAACTCAAAGAAGCCTCGGAGATATTTTAAGCTGTTAAAACCAAGTTCAAGTACGGTCGAGAATCCATCAAAATGAAGATTGAAGATTTAATTGCCCAGATACATCAAAAAAAATCGTTTCTCTGTGTTGGTCTCGACACTGATTTGGATAAGATCCCAAAACACCTTCTAAAAGAAGAAGACCCCATTTTTGCTTTCAACAAGGCCATCATTGATGCGACACATTCCTATTGTGTGGCTTATAAGCCCAATATCGCTTTTTATGAAGCGTATGGTCTAAAGGGTTGGAAATCCTTGGAGCGTACTATGGAGTATCTGAATACAAAGCATCCGGAAATGTTCACCATTGCCGATGCCAAGCGAGGGGATATCGGGAATACTTCAACACGGTACGCCAAGGCATTTTTTGAGACCATGGATTTTGATTCCATTACCATTGCACCCTACATGGGTAAAGATTCAGTGGAACCCTTTTTGGAATTTGAGGATAGGCACACCATTTTATTGGCATTGACGTCCAATCAAGGTGCTTTTGATTTTCAGACTAAAAATGTAAATGGTCAGGAACTGTATAAAGAAGTATTGTCCGTCTCCAAAACCTACAAAGGTTCGAAACGGTTAATGTATGTTGTTGGTGCGACGAAGGCTACTTATTTGGAAGATATTCGAAAAATTGTTCCAGAAAGTTTTTTGTTGGTACCTGGAGTGGGAGCGCAAGGAGGAAGTTTGCAGGAAGTTTGCAAGTATGGAATTACCAAGGATGTAGGTTTGCTGGTAAATTCCTCCCGGGGCATTTTGTATGCCTCCACCGATTTGGATTTTGCCGAAGTAGCTACGAATAAGGCACAGGAAATCCAGCAGCAAATGGAAATTGAACTGTCTAAACAGAAATAAGGTTCGGTTTACAGGCTTTCCAATACTTTTTTAATGCTCTGTGCTTTACTTTTAAAGAATTCACCCAATTGATTATCCTTACCGGCAACACTAGCGGCCTTTTCCATAAAATTTTGGTGCATTACCTCCAAAACCGAGGCTGCTTGGCTTAAACCTGTGATGGGCGTGACCGATCCAACTTTACAATACTGATTATTCATAGCTCTCAAGATTTGTTAATAACAAAGATACGTTCAAAACGGGCTTGTGGATTATGCCCAAGGGTGGTATACATCTATAAATCAGGTAAATTATCTAAAATTTAACGTATGGGTTCCTAACTGGCTTGATAGATTACATTTAGGTCGGATAAAATTAACGTACCTTTAAAAGGAGTCCTTTTTTGATAAAAAATTATGCTCATCATGAGGAAATCTGTCTTGACCCTGACCATTTTACTTCAGTTTGTTCTATATGCCCAAAATGATGACAGTTGCAATTGCTGTACGGAAAATCACAGGGCTTTTGATTTTTGGATAGGAGAATGGAATGTGGTCAATTCACAGGATGGAAGCCCAGCCGGGTCCAGTGTAATCAGTAAGGAAGAAGATGGTTGTGTGATTCGAGAAAATTGGACCAGTGCCAAAGCAGGATATACGGGAACCAGTCTTAATTTTTACAATGCAGAAATCAATCAGTGGGAGCAATTGTGGGTGGACAATGTTGGGGATGTTCTAAAATTGAGGGGCAATAAGGTGGATAACCAGATGATTTTGGTTTCGGAGGAGTTTGAAAAGGATGGTAAAACCTTTATAAATCGAATCACATGGACCAAAAACGATGATGGAACCGTGAGGCAATTATGGCAGGTTGTGGGAAATGATGGTACTGTTTCAGTTGCTTTTGATGGATTGTACCAAAAAGTCAAGAAAACAAAAAACCGGTGAAGAACACCGGTTTTTAAACTAACTAACTCAAAAAAATGCTAACTCAGATAACTTTTACAAAATTCAAGTTTAACCTTCAGGTCAAGGTTAATTTAACTTTAGGAATTTGTTATAATTATTCTTGATTATTGAGTTTATAACGACTTCTTTTTGGAGTTATTGCGTTTTTGACAAAAAATTATGATTAATCTTGAAGCGCAAAGACCTTTTTTAACAAATCTGTTGTCCTGGACGAAACTTTTGTCCTAATTTCTTTCTCTTCCACGGCGATCATCGTATATACACCTTCCAAAGCTTCGTTGGTGGTATAATCTGTTAAATCCGGGTTTACATCGTTGGTAAGCGGCAAACTATTGTACTTGGTGATAATGTTGCTCCAGATTTGGTCGGCCCCTACTTTTTGGAACGAGTTTTTGATGATTGGGTTGAATTTATTGTAGAGCTGGGTACGAGTGGCCTGTTGTAAATATTGGGTCGCCGCATTGTCGTTCCCCAAAAGAATTTGTTTGGCATCATTGAAAGTGATGCCCTTTACAGCATCCACAAATATTGGAGTGGCTTCGCCCACGGCATCCTCGGCAGCCCTGTTGATGATCCTAAGTCCTTCATCGGCCAAATTGGACAAACCAACATCACGCAAGGTCTTATCCACTTTTTGAAGCTCTTCGGGCAGCAATATTTTTACCAGTTCATTCTTATAGAATCCATTTTCACTGGTAAGTTTGTTTACTTGCTTTTCAATGCCCATATTGAGGGCTTCTCGCAATCCCTGGGCTATTTGGTCGTTTCCGATACCTGCTGTTCCTTGGGGCAATTGATTTACAACTTGCTGCAATTCAGCACAGCCTACAAGTTGAAATACCAATACGCATAACAATAGTCTTTTCATGGTTAAATTTTTAAGTTGATATGAAAATACTCCGAATTACCTTAATTCAAAAACCAATCCAGTTTTAGCACCGATTTCCATAGCTTGATTCATTTCATATTCCTGCCCTGAAATTATTTCCATCCCTTTTTGGTGCCCTTGGATACCTTCCGAAAATCGCTCGAGGTCAATTGTTTGGTCTTTATCGGAATTGTTCAAGACCACCATTACAGTTTCATCAGGATGTTCTGGCAAGTATCTAAAATATACGTAGACGTTGTTTATGGGAGAAAAGTGAAGGGTTTTACCAAAATGAATGGCTTTTTTTTCTTTTCGCCAGTTTAATAATTTTTGGCTAAAATCGAAATACTCATTTTGTACATCGGTTCTTCCCTCGGAAGTAAAGGCATTTTGTTCATCTGCGGCCCATCCGCCCGGGAAATCGCGACGTATATCGCCGTCGCCCTTGCCCTTGTCTCCCAACATTCCTATTTCATCACCATAATAGATCTGTGGTATTCCACGTAGGGTCATGATCAAGGTGAGTGCCATTTTGTATTTGTCCACATCGCCATCAAATTCCTGATTGATACGGTTGACATCGTGGTTGCCCATTTTTATCAAAAGGTTGTTGATATTGGGGTAGAGGAAATCCTTGGTCAAATGATCGTAAACCCGATATACACCGTCTCCCCAATTTTGCTCATCCTCTTTGAAAACCTTTGGTAGAATATCGTGCAGCGGAAAATCCATTACTGTGGGCAAATTGGAATTGAACCCTTGTATGGCGCCGATTTTACTGTCTTTTTGCCAATAGGCGATGTGAGCGGTTTCATGCATGAAAATTTCTCCCATAATGTTGAAGTTGGGATACTCTTCCATCACACGGGTTACCCACTCGGTAATTCCTTGCTTGTCGTTGTATGGGTAGGTGTCCACCCGGATGCCATCCAAATCCCCGCTCTCTATCCACCAAATGGCATTTTGTACCAAGTAGTTTATTAGCATGGGATTGTTTTCGTTCATGTCGGGCATGGTGTAGTCGAACCATCCATCCATACAGCCCTTGGCATCGATTTGCGAGGCGTAGGGGTCAAACTGGGTAGTTTGGATATAGTTACTTCGCTTAAACCCATTTTCTCCACCTTCCCAATAGTGTATCCAGTCACTCGAAGGTAAATCCTGGATTAGCCAATGGCTCAATCCCCAATGGTTGGGGACAAAATCCATAATATGCTTCATGTCCCGCTGATGGAGTTCTGCGGAAAGTTTTGCGAAATCTTCGTTGGAACCATAACGTGGGTCAATTTTGTAAAGGTCGCTACTCGCATAACCGTGGTACGAATAGACTTTTTCGTTGTCCAAAGTAAGCGGTGTACTCCACAATGTGGTGGCTCCAAGTTCGTGGATGTAATCCAAATGATCGATGATTCCCTGGATATCTCCACCATGCCTGCCACCTTGGTGCTCTCTGTTGGCTTTTTCAATGGTCTCCGGAGTACTGTCGTTTGATGGATTTCCGTTGGCAAACCGGTCCGGCATCAGAAGGTATATCACATCTGATGAGTCGAAGCCTTTTCTTTGCGCGGAATTTTCACGCCGGGATTTGAACTCATACGCATAGGAATCCACCGTCTTACGTCCTTTTTTGAAGGATAAAGTCTGTGTTTCAGCGGTAATTCCATCTGTGTCAATCGTTACGAACAGATAATTGGGGTTTTCCACTTTCACCACTTTTTTGATGGTGACATTTCCTGAAAATTCAGGTTGTAGGTCACTGATATTGTCGCCATAGACCAAAAGTTCCAATTCGGTCTGTTTCATTCCAGTCCACCAATAAGGGGGCTCTACACGTTCTACTTGGCCAAATGTATTTGCACAAATGGCCAAGAAAACCAAGATTATCAATTTTTTCATGATGTTTTTCTAATTGTTTAAAGGGTATCGTCAAAAGATGGATTAAGAAAGTTGGACGGGTTCGCCGTTCACCAAAATTTCCAAAGCTTCTCCTTCGTTCATATCAAAGGTGGTTCCGTCTTGGGTTACCGTCACTTTTAAGATCCTATCCCTGAAATTGATTTTAAAGGAATACCTCTCCCACTGGTCAGGGATTTTTGGTGCAAAGCATAGCTTTCCATCCCGTACCCTCATACCACCAAAACCTTCTACAATGCTCATCCATGTACCGGCCATTGAGGTAATGTGCAATCCTTCTTCCACCTCTTTGTTGTAATCGTCCAAATCCAATCTGGATGTACGGAGGTAAAAGGTGTAGGCTTGCTCCATGCGGTCCAATTTCGCAGCTTGAACGGAATGCACACAAGGCGATAGCGAAGACTCATGAACGGTAAATGGTTCATAAAAATCGAAATGCTTTTCGAGCTCTTCGTCGGTAAAGTGATCTTCGAAGAAATAGAATCCTTGCAAGGTATCGGCCTGCTTAATGTATGGAGACCTTAGAATGCGGTCCCAACTCCAATGTTGGTTGATGGGACACTCTTTTTTATCCAAATCGGCCACGCGGACCAAATCTTTATCCAAGAAACCATCTTGCTGCAGGTAAACCCCATGCTCTTCGGAGTAAGGAAAATACATGTGGGCGGCAACTTTTTTCCAAAGCCCTGTCTCGTCGTTGGACAATTGTGTTTTGTCCATTACCCTTTTGTAGTCGGAAGGGTAGTTCTGTTGCACATGTTCCAATTGTTCCAATGCGTATTCCAAACACCATTTGGCCATATAGTTGGTGTACCAATTGTTGTGCACGTTGTTTTCATACTCATTTGGCCCTGTTACACCAAGCATTACATATTTGTTACGGTTTTCGGACCAGTTAACACGTTGCTGCCAAAAACGGGCTATTCCAATCAGGACTTCCAATCCCATTTCAGGTACGTAACTGTAATCCTCGGTATAGCGGGTATAATTGTAAATGGCATAGGCTATGGCACCGTTTCTATGGATTTCCTCAAAGGTGATTTCCCATTCATTGTGGCATTCTTCACCATTCATGGTTACCATGGGATAGAGGGCGGCACCGTTTTTAAAGCCTAGCTTTTCAGCGTTTTCAATGGCCTTGTCCAAGTGGTTGTACCTGTATTTGAGCAATTTTCGGGCTACTTCCTGATTCTTGGTCGCCATATAGAAGGGCAGACAGTATGCCTCGGTATCCCAATAGGTGCTGCCGCCATATTTTTCTCCTGTAAAACCTTTGGGGCCAATGTTCAATTTAGAATCCGTTCCCGTGTAGGTCTGATTCAGTTGGAAAATATTGAATCGAATGCCTTGTTGTGCTTTTACATCGCCTTCGATATGGATATCGCTCATCTCCCAGACCTGTGCCCAAGCTTTTTTCTGTTCTTCCAGAAGTCCATCAAACCCAAGGGAAGATACTTCGTCCAAAACAACCTTGGCAGCTGTAGTCAATTTATCGGCTTTATGATTACGATCTACCGTATACCCTCCGTACTTGATTAAGCTTATCTTTTCTCCCTTTTTTATTTTCTGAGCAAATTCGAAACCAATGGAAAGCTCTTTTTTATTCTCGGAATCGGGTGTGGTTTTTATGTTGTCGTTGTATACCAAATGGGCCTGCATGAATGTGCACACATTGAAATGGGTCTTCATGGTGTGAGACTCAATAAATGCCCTGTTTTTTTCTGATGTTACCTTTGTGGTATTCCAAAATTTGTCGTCCCAGTTGCTGTCCTCATTGGTTATGCCCGCATCGATATAGGGTTTAAAGACAACTGAAGCGCCGGAATTAAGCGGAGTGATATCAAACTTAATGGCCCCAACTTCATCATGCGATAGACTCAAAAACCGTGTAGCAACGACTTCAAGTTGAATGTTGTTAGGGGTTGTGGCGACAAAGCTTCTTTGGTACCAACCCTCTTTCATATTCAGTTCGCGCTTAAAATTTTTAACGTTGGAGCAGGTGGCCAAATCCAAAGGTATTCCATCTATCTCAATATCGATACCGATCCAGTTGGGAGCATTCAGTACTTTGGCGAAATATTCGGGATAGCCATTTTTCCACCAGCCCACACGGGTTTTGTCGGGATAGTATACCCCTCCGATATAGCTGCCTTGGAAAGTGGGGCCTGAATAGGATTCTTCGAAATTGGCACGTTGTCCCATGGCTCCATTTCCCATACTGAAAAGGCTTTCGGAAGACTTTACGCGTTCCTTATCAAAACCCTCTTCAATAAGGCTCCATGGATTGGGTTGTATATAGTCTTGATTCATTTTTTACTGTTGATTGACGTGTTTCTTTTTTGTATAAAATCTAAAACCTATGGTTTTGTTTTTGTGTGTGTTAGGGCGGCTTGAAAAATATGAATTTAAGTTAAATTGAGAGTCCTTTGTCATCAATATCTTCTACTCTTGCCACCAATAGTGCGGCAATTAAAAATGATACCCCGCTTGTTACCAATGCGAAAATCGGATGACCACCATAAAGGTATTCCACCATAGGTCCTCCGATAAAGGCATTCACGATCTGAGGTATGACAATGAAAAAGTTGAAAATACCCATGTAAACCCCCATTTTTTGGGGAGGGATGGCTCCAGCCAATATTGCGTATGGCATTGCTAGGATACTGGCCCAAGCAATACCGATTCCAACCATGGAGAGTATCAACCAATTTTCATCGGGCATTATGTAAATGGAAAGGAAACCGATGGCTCCTATGACTAGTGAAATGGTATGGGTCTTTTTTCGTCCTACCTTTTTTGCAATGGCCGGCAGGAAAAAGGCAAAAATGGCAGAAACCCCATTGTACACCCCAAACAGGATGCCCACCCAATCACCTGCATTTTGATAGGCGGTACTTTGGCTGTTGTTAGGGTCCAAACCATAAATATGTTCTGCAATGGCCGGGGTGGCGAATACCCAAAGACCAAAAAGTCCAAACCACGAAAAGAACTGTACCCAGCTCAATTGGCGCATGGTCTTTGGCATTTTGGCAAAGTCGGTAAATATATCCAACAGTCCCCCAGTGCTTATCGTATCATTTTTAGTTTCTTCATTTTGATTGAGCAACGCCATCTCCTCGGGTGTGTACTCCTTGGTGGTGAACACCGTGATTGCCACACTGACAATGAGTACCAATGCACCTATGACGAAGGAAAGTAACAGATTCAAAGGAATTTCCCCCGCAGCTGCCGTATTGCTGATTCCCACCCAATTCGTCAATGCGTAGGGAAGCCATGAGCCTATGACGGCCCCAACCCCGATAAGGACGGTTTGGATACTGTAGCCCAACGTTCTTTGGTCCGAAGGCAACATATCCGCAATCAAGGCCCGGAAAGGTTCCATGGCAATATTGAAGGAAGCATCCATGACCATGAGCATACCCGCGCCAACCCATAAGGAAGGCAAAAAGGCGGTGAACATGTCCGCATTGGGCATTAGAACAAGACCTAGGGATGCCAAAAGGGCCCCTGTTAAAAAATAGGGTCGTCTACGACCCAAACGGGTCCAGGTTTTATCGCTGTAATGGCCTACAATAGGCTGTACGATAAGTCCAGTGAGAGGAGCTACGATCCAAAACCAGGATAGTTCATGGACATCGGCCCCAAAACTTTGGAGAATTCTACTGGCATTGGCATTTTGGAGGGCAAAACCCATTTGAATTCCAAGAAATCCAAAACTGAGGTTCCAGATTTCCCAGAAGCTTAATCTAGGCTTTTGAAACATTGTGATCGGTGTTAGTTTCACAATATGAGCAGCTTAAACTACTCATTTTATTTACTTGGGAAGTAAAATATAAGCGTTGATAGGGACAAAGATATGTCTTTTTATAATAAAGAACCTCTTTTTGGCTTTTCCAGCTACAATTCAATTGATGTATTGTTTCTGGTGGAATCCCGAATAATAAGGTTTGTTTTCACCACTTGGGTGGTGTAGGGAGGTATCTGGTCCTTGTCCATTTTCTCCAATCTGTAAATGAGTGTTTCCGCTGCGAGTTCCCCCATATGGAAGCCATGCTGACTGACCGTGGTGAGGTGAGGTCTTGCATACTTGGAGAGGATACCATCGGAAAAGCCGATGACGGAAAGTTGCTCCGGCACGTCGAGGCCACGCAGCCTGGCCACATTTAAGGCGGTTACAGCGTAGATTTCGTTGACCCCGAAAATCCCGTCAATATCTGGGTGCATTTCAAACACCCTGTTGATACGTTGTTCCAAGTTTCTTTGATCATCTTCGGAATCCCCAAGTTCTCCGATTCGTACAACTAAATCTTCATGGTAGGGGATGTTGTTGGCGGCCAGTGCATCTTTATATCCCTCTGTTCTGAGGCGACCTATGTTCAAATAATCTTTTGTAGTAAGCAACAGGATTTTTTGGCGGCCCTCATCAATCAATTTTTGAATGGCCATACGCCCAGCCTCGCGATCATCTATGATTATTTTATCACATGGAATCTCATCAACGGCCCTATCGAACATTACCACGGGTATATTTTGGTTGATGGTCTCTCGGATGTGTTTATAATCCTTTTTCTGTAATGTTTCTTTGGAAAGTGATATGATAAAACCATCGATACTGCCATCAATCAGCATTTCCATGTTGATGATTTCTTTGTTGAACGATTCATTGGTCACTCCGATAATAACGTTGTATTCTTTGGAGTTCGCCACTTCTTCTATACCGGAAATGACTTTTGCGAAATAATGGTGCACTATTTCGGGAATTATCACGCCAATGGTCTTGGTTTTCCTGTTTTTGAGGCTGAGGGCAACACTGTTGGGGCGGTAGTTGTAGTATTTGGCGAATGCCTGTACTTTTTCCCTGTTCTCCTTACTGATATCCTTATTGTTCTTAAGTGCTTTGGATACAGTTGAAATGGAAAGCCCCAACTCCGAGGCAATCTTTTTGAGCGTCATTTTAGGCTTCATGCTGCATAATCTTTCATCGGATTCAGGGGAAAAATCCAATTATTTCCCAAATATACTCGGATTAAGAATCAGAAGGTAATTTTTTGTCAACCAGAAAACGTTGTAAGTGCCCAAAACTGACAAATGTCAAAAAAATGGGGGTCTTAATTACATATTTTCGCCTTTGGGAAGTGAAATATAGCAAATTCTTAAAAATTAACTTTAACAAACTTCAATATGAGAATTAAACGAATGTACCTCTTATGGTGCATGTTTTTGGTTCCTTTTGTTCAGTATGCCCAAATTACTGTGCAAGGGATGGTTACGGATACCGCAACCCAGGACCCATTACCTGGTGTGAGTATCATCATCAAAGGTACGAGTCAAGGTACGGCGACGGATTTTGATGGGAATTACCTGATCGAAGCCAATATGGGCGACACTTTAGTGTTCTCCTACATTGGATTTCAACCCAAGGAAGTAGTGGTTTCAGGGAGCACAATGAATGTTACCCTAGATGAAGACACTACACTACTCGATGAAGTTGTGGTCATCGGTTATGGTACCACAACGGTAGAGGATGCTACAGGTTCTGTTTCTTCGGTTACTACGGAAGACTTTAACAAAGGAGCCATTGTTTCCACTGATCAACTTCTTACGGGGAAAACAGCAGGGGTCCGAATTACAAACAATGGTGGACAGCCCGATTCCGCACCGAACATACGTATTCGAGGTGGATCTTCCTTGACGGCAAACAACAATCCATTGATTGTTATTGATGGTATTCCCGTGGATAATACAAATCCAGCTGGTGTTAGCAACCCGTTGACACTGATCAACCCAAACGATGTGGAGAGTTTTTCCATTTTAAAGGATGCTTCGGCCACGGCAATTTACGGTTCCAGAGCCTCTAATGGTGTTGTCATTATTACAACAAAAAAGGGTTTGACGGGGGAATTTAAGTTCAACTTTTCTTCCAATACAACGGTAAGTACCGTGGGTAAGGAAATAGATATGATGGATTCCAGTACATTTACCCGCTTCATTCAGGAATATCATCCCCAATTCACTAATTATTTGGGAGTAGATGACCCCAATACCGAAGCGGAGGATGATTTAGCTACCACAGATGTGATCGAGGGTAGAATTTTATCTGATACAGATTGGCAAGATGCCATTTACCGCACGGCAATTTCTTTTGATCATAATTTCAGCGCACGCGGTAGTATTTTCAAATCTGTGCCAATTCGTATGTCTTTAGGGTATACAGAAACCCAGGGTTTGGTAAAAACCAGTGATTACGAGCGTGTTACTACCTCGGTAAAACTGACTCCACGTTTCTTGGACGACCATCTTAAGATTGATTTGAATGCAAAAGGGATTATATCAAAAAAGAACGCCATCGATGAAGGCGGCGCACTGGGTGGTGCGGTGAACATGGATCCCACAAAACCAATTTATGATGATTCTGCTGACAATCGTTTTGGAGGATATTACCAAAACACGGTATTGGATGGTGGCTTTCTTAGCTTGGACGGTCAATGGAACCCAGTTGCCATTTTGATGCAACGTTATCGCCCTGAACAGGTGAGTAAGATTTTGGCCAATATGGAGCTTGATTACAAGATGCATTTTATGCCAGAACTTCGTGCTGTTGCCAATATAGGGGTTGAAGCTTCCAAAGCAAAAGTTAGGGAAGAATATACCGACAATTCCTTGGCAACATACCGTCAAGATGATACCGCAGTAGATCCAGCGGATAATTATCGATTCAATCCAGGGGTAAATTACAGGGAAAATCAAGATATCATCAATAAAACCCTTGAAGCTTATTTGGCTTATGAAAAGGATTTGGATGGAGCCATCACAAATTTTGATGTACAAGCAGGGTACTCTTACCAAAACTTTAGGAATGATGGTAATAAGGAAGAATACAATTATAACACCGCCACAGGTGAGCGTTTCTTGGTGTTCGACCCGCAAAACCCTACCAATAGATATTTTAACGAGCTCAATTTACAGTCATTCTTTGGACGGGGTAATATCAACTTATATGATAAATATTTGTTGACACTTTCCTTTAGGGCGGATGCATCATCGTTGTTCTCAGAAGAAAATAGATGGGGTTATTTCCCAGCTGCCGCATTTGCTTGGAAAATATATGAAGAGGATTTCATGGAAAATGCTGAATTCATCAATACTTTGAAGTTGAGACTTGGTTGGGGTAGAACAGGGCAGCAGGATATTACCGGAGCCGTTGGTTACTACCCATCACTGCCGTTGTTTGAGGCAGGTTCGGTAACCAGTCAGTACTTACAAGGCTATGCGCTTTACTCCGCGCGTCCGTACAATTCCGATCTAACTTGGGAAAAAGCGGAGACCTATAATGCGGGTCTGGATTTTGGATTGTTCCCTAACAATGTGCTAAGTGGGTCTTTTGATGTGTATTATAGGACCACTTCTGATTTGTTGGCAACGGTACCCGTTGCTCCAGGTCAAGCACTTACATCATCCTTTGTCAAAAACGTTGGAGAAACCGAGAGCAAAGGTTTTGAGGTCAATGTCAATGTGAAAGCTTTGACAACTGAAAAAATGAATCTTGAGTTTTATGGAAACACTGCCTACAATAGGGCGGAAGTGACCAATCTTGAAGATGTTTCCCGAATTACGGCCAGTGAGTCAGGTATTCCAACAGGTACAGGTGTGAATCTAGCCTATCATGCAGTGGGTTATCAACCGTATTCTGCTTGGGTGTTCAGACAATTGTACGATACCGAAGGAAATCCGATTCATGGAGCATTTGCTGATTTCAATGGAGATGGTACCGTGGATAATGACGATAGGTATTACCGTTCGCTACGTCCCAATTGGACTTTTGGTTTCGGTTTTAATTTCAACTATGGTAAGTTCGATTTGAGCTCTAGCTTCCGGGGACAATATGGAGGTCAGGTGTATAACTCACGAAGACTGACATCGGGTTGGATAGAGGGTGCCATTCCAAACAACTCCAATAGCTTGTCCAACGTTTTGGACTTTTATAACGGAGCAGCGGATTTCAACTTTGTTGACGTACGTGGAAACGTACCGTTCTCCGATTATTATTTGGAAGATGCCACTTTCCTAAGATGCGAGAATATAGTACTGGGTTATCGTTTGGATGACGCCTTGCCCAATGTATCCATGCGTTTTTATGGCGCTTTGAACAATCCGTTCATTATTACAAAATACAATGGACAGGACCCAGAGAATTTCAATGCAATAGACAATAATTTCTATCCAAGGCCTCGATCCTTCACGTTTGGGGTAAATGTGGATTTTTAAGATATAGCTGACATGAAAAAATTAATATCAATATTATTTTTAGTAGTTCCCTTGGCCTTAATGATACAAGGGTGTACCAAAGATTTGGATACCGAACCAGAGGTAGAGCTTACGTTGGATGAGCTCTTGGAGCAGGACCCAGATGCCGTTAGTGGTATTCTGTCAAGACTGTATGCCTCTTTTGCACTTTCAGGACCGGATGGGCCAGGAAGCTCGGATATAGACGACGATGCAGGGGAATCACCATTCCTTAGAGGGATTGTGAATCTTCAGGATTTTACGGCCGACGCCATGAAAAACCGTTGGGGGGATGATGGTTTGGACCAATTGACCACTACTTCCGATTGGGATGAGAACAACAAGTTTTTCCGTTATCTCTACAACCGTATTTATTATACCATTCCGCAGTCGAATAACCTGCTTTTGGTTTTAAGTGCGGTCGATTTGGAAAATAAGAATCAAATTGAAGGTGAGGTAAGGTTTATTCGTGCCTTGGCATATTACTATTTGATCGATTGTTTTGGGAAGGGAGTATTGGCTACTGAAGAAAACTATGGTACCTCAGATCCATTGCCCGAAGTAGACCGCCAAGAGTTGTTTACCTATGTGGAGAACGAGTTGTTGGCTGTTATTGAGCTATTGCCCGATACCAACGAATATGGTAGAGCCAATAAAAGTGTGGCACAAATGCTTCTGGCCAAGCTCTATATGAATGCAGGGGTTTATACAGGGACAACTATGTTTGATGAAGCAGTGCCTTTAGTGAATCAGGTAATCAATGAAGGGGGCTATTCATTGGATGAAGACTTTGTAAGTATCTTTTCCGGCGACAACTTCATGTCCAATGAAATTATTTTCCCGCTGATTGCTGATGCCGATATCAGCCAGAGTTATGGGAACACTACCTATATCGTCAACGGTAGTTTGGGAACCGAAACCATGACCCTTAGCGATTTTGGAGCTGAAGAAGGATGGAGCGGACACAGAGCCACCAAAGCATGGTACGGGCTTTTTAATGATGGAGACCTTGAAAACAGTACCGACGACAGGGCGGCTTTGTTCTGGACAGAAGGCCATAATTACGAAATGACCGATTACAGGGCATGGACCGATGGTTATCCAGCCGTTAAGTTCAGGAACACCTTCTTTTTCAGCGATTCCAATCCAACAAGTTTCTCCAGTACCGATTTTCCATTGTTCCGATTGGGCGATGCTTATTTAATGTATGCCGAGTTGGCCGTTAGAGGTGCTTCGGGTACTGAAATGGCAACCGCATTGGGTTATGTGAACGATGTTAGAAATCGTTCGAATGCAAGCTCCATTTCCCAATCAGCTTTGACCTTGGACTTCATTTTGGACGAGAGAGCTAGAGAACTCAACCTTGAAGGGCATAGGAGAAGCGATCTTATCCGTTTCGGCAAATTTACAGGGAACAGTTACCTATGGCCTTGGAAGGGAAATACCTTGAATGGTACCTCGATTCCAGATACCTACAGACTTTTCCCAATTCCATTGACCGCTTTGGAGGCCAATGAAAACCTAACTCAAAATCCAGGATTCTAATTAAAACGACTCTCATGAAAAACATAAAATTATTTATAGCACAAGTTTTAGGGGTGCTAACGGCCCTAGCTCTTTTCACTGCATGTGAAAATGACGATCACGTACCGGAATTTACCTTGAAGGCTGCTTCAGAAGATGTAGCTTTTCAAAATGAATTCTTGGCAGATTATTTACTTTCTGATGAAACGCCCGACAATATAGCCGAGCGCTTTGTTTGGAACGAAGTGGATTTTGGTGTGCCTACCGAAGTATCGTATCAATTGGAAGGATCTATATCCGAGAGTTTTGATGCCGATGGGGCTTATCAATTCGATTCGGGAACACTGACTACCCTGAATGCCAGTGTGACCGTAGGTCAATTGTTGACTATGGCCGAAGGTTTGGGATTGGACGATGACCCAGCTACGACGGATGATCAAGGAAACCCAAATAACACTGGAACTGTTTACTTCAAAGTAACCGCCTTTGCAGGAAGTGGGGAAGGTGTGGATGCTGTGACTACAGAGTCCCAGGTTGCTGCATTGACCATTACCGTTGTGGAAAAATCAGCCGATACTGGAGGTGGAATCCAAATTTCCAGTTGGGGAGTTGTAGGTTCTGGTTACAATGACTGGGGTGCTTTTGAAGATGCTCCATTCTACACAACGGATACAGACGGTGTGTTGGTAGCTTACGTTAACTTGATTGATGGGGAAATCAAATTCCGTGAAAACAACGAATGGAATAATGATTTTGGAGATACTGATGCTGATGGAACCTTGGATGCTGGTGGTGATAACATAGTAGTAACTGCAGGGGATTACAAAATCACAATGAATTTAAATGATAACACCTATACCATGGAGGAATATTCCTGGGGTGTTGTCGGATCTGGATACAACGATTGGGGTAATCTAGGTCCCGATGCCAAATTTTTCTACGATTACACCACCGATACCTTTAAAGTGGGTGTTAAGTTGATTGATGGTGAGATCAAATTCAGAATGAACAACGAATGGGTTACCGACTTTGGTGATTCAGGAGCCGATGGAACCTTGGATGCAGGAGGGGATAACTTGGTCGTTACTGCAGGATATTATTTAATCACTTTGGATTTCAATGCAGGAACTTATACCATGGAAGAAGCTGAACTTCTAGGTGTGGTCGGTTCAGGATATAACGACTGGGGTAACGCTGGAGATGACTACATGTTGACCGAAGTGAATCCAGGAGTATGGGTTGGCGAAAATGTAGAGTTGATCGATGGCGAAATTAAGTTCAGGGTAAATGAAGCTTGGGATTCTGATTATGGAGATACCGGAGCCGATGGAACTCTAGATCCAGGAGGCGATAATATCGCAGTTACTGCAGGAACCTATTTGATCAAATTAGATCTTTCAGAAGGAGGTTCGTCTGCTTATTCGCTCAATGCGAGATAGGTAAGAGGAGCCCCTTGTAAATAAAAAGATAAAGGGGAATGGCTTAGCCGTTTCCCTTTATTTATAAATAATCAATATGAAGAAATTTTTACTTTTTGGTTTTCTGTTATCTGCTATAGCTTCTTGGTCCCAAGTTACCATTGAACCCTATCCCTTTGCCATGGATGATGAAATAACCATTACCGTGGATGCCAACAGTAATGAAACGGACTGTAATGGATTGTCAAACCCGAACAAGGTCTATCTACACTCAGGTATTGGTGACGACGTAGATCCTTGGACCACGGTCATTGGAAATTGGGGTCAGGATGATGGTATTGGTGAGATGACCGACAATGGAGATGGTACGTGGAGCATCACTCTTGTACCCGAAACCTATTACGGGTTAACTGCCGAGCAAGCCGATAATGCCACTCAAATGGGAATGGTATTTCGCAATGCAGCAGGCGATCAGGAGCTGAAGGATAATGGATGTAACGATTTCTTTTTTGAGGTAGGGACCTTTCAACTACAATTGAACAGTCCTACGGAAAGTTTGACCTTGTTGAATCCAGGGGATAATTTATCCATAGCAGCATCAAGTTCGGTGGTGGCAGATTTTACCTTGACCGTTAACGGTAACATCGTGGATACATCCAATGGAACCGAATATACCTACGATGATGTGAACATTACAGAAAATTCACAGTACACCTTGGAAGCCGAAAGTGGAGGGGAAACCCGTACTGAGGACTTCATGGTTGTGGTTAATGTGGAAGAAGAGGCAGTTCCCGTTGGAATGATGGACGGCATCAATTTGGACCCAAACGATGATACATCCGCAACATTGGTCCTTTATGCACCCGGGAAGGAGATCGTCCATCTTATTGGGGATTTCAACAATTGGACCATTGAAAATGATTATTTGCTGAAAAAGGACACTGCTCAAAATCGTTTTTGGATAGAGTTGACAGGGCTTACCCCTCAAGCCAATCACCTGTATCAGTATGTAGTGGATGGAGAGATTACAGTGGCCGACCCATATTCCACCCTTATTTTGGATGAAAACAATGATTCGTACATAGATAATGTTACCTATCCAAATTTGCCAGAATACCCCACGGGACAAACAGAACACGCTGTTACGGTACTCAGAACGGGAGACCCGGAATACAATTGGGTTAATAATGATGTGGTATTGCCCAGCAAGACCGATTTGGTCGTTTACGAACTGTTGATCAGGGATTTTGATGAACTGCACAGTTTCGATGCCGTACGCGCTCGGTTGGATTATCTACAAGCGCTCGGTGTAAACGCCATAGAATTAATGCCCATTTCCGAGTTTGATGGAAACGAAAGCTGGGGCTATAATCCATCTTTCCATATGGCCTTGGACAAATATTATGGAAATGCCGAAACCTTCAAACAATTGGTGGATGAATGCCACGGCAGGGGCATGGCTGTTATTTTGGACGTCGTTTTCAACCATGCTACGGGACAAAACCCATATTATCGACTATGGAATACCGACAACGGAGGTTATGGAGGTGCAGCTACCGGTGATAGCCCATTTTTCAATGCAGAACCGACCCATTCCTACAATGTTTTCAACGACTTTAATCATAGCCAACAAGCCACCCAGGATTATGTGAAGCGTGTTTCACAGTTTTGGATTGAAGAATATAATATTGATGGTTATCGCTGGGATTTGACCAAAGGCTTTACCCAAAACTGCACTGCTTCCGATGAAGGCTGCACGGGCAGTTATCAAGCCGATAGGGTCGCCGTCCTCAAGGAATATGCGGACTATCAATGGGAGGTCAACGAGGATTTCTTGGTCATCTTTGAACATTTGGGTACCAATGAGGAAGAAACCGAGTGGGCCGAATATCGATTGGATGAAGGCAAGGGAATCATGTTATGGGGCAATCTTAATGGTCCATACAGTGAGGCGGCTATGGGTTGGAACGACAACTCTGATTTCTCGTGGGTATCCTATCTAAACCGAAACTGGACAGTTCCTTCCAACGTATCTTATATGGAAAGTCATGATGAGGAGCGCATGATGTATCGTAACCTGAATTACGGAAATGCATCAGGCGATTACAATATACAGGAACTCTCCACCGCTTTGGACAGATTGGAACTGGCAGGAGCCTTCTTCTTTACCATTCCGGGTCCGAAAATGATCTGGCAATTCGGTGAACTGGGATACGATTACTCCATAGACTACAACGGAAGAATCGGAAACAAACCCATCCGGTGGGATTATTTCGACAATGCTGATAGAAAGGATGTTTACGACACGTGGTCGGACCTAAACCTATTGGCAGTGGAAGAATCCATTTTTGAAACCGCAGACTTTTCCTTGGATGTGGATAGTTCCACAGGTTTAAAAACCATCCATTTAACCAATGCTTCAGCAGGAGTGGATGAAATTGGTTACGTAACCATTGTGGGGAACTTTGGAGTGGAAGAACAGGAAATCGACCCAAAATTTCAAGAAACAGGCGTCTGGTACGAGTTTTTGGCGAACAATCTAAAGCATGTCGTCGTCGATGTAAACGAACCTTTGGTTTTGGCTCCAGGGGAGTATCGCATATTTGGCAACAACCCAACTGGCCTTTTTCCAAACGATAACCCACCCGATGAAGATTCCGACGGGGTTGTTGATGCCAACGATCTTTGTCCGGGCACAACTCTCGGTGCAGTTGTCAACGTTGACGGTTGTGAGGTTTTTTCCTTGCCAGAGGAGAACTTTACTGTAATGACCAGCAGCGAAACCTGTAGAGGAAGCAACAATGGAAGCATAACAGTCACGGCTATCGAGTCGCTCGCTTATACAGCGAGTTTATCAGGAAGTACAGAGGAATCTGCCAATTTTGAGGATGAGGTTGTGTTCGAAAACTTATCAGCAGGAAGCTATGAACTTTGTATTACGGTTTCTGGACAATCCAACTATCAGCAATGCTATGCATTGACCATTACAGAACCTGAGTCCTTGGAAGTGTATTCCAATGTCAACAAGAATAATAATGTACTTTCCTTGGAACTCAAGGGTTCGGATTTTTATACGATTCAAATCAATGATGAGGTGTATTTGACATCCAAGGGGTCATTCGAAATGAAGCTGAATCAATCGGTGAACAAAATAAAGGTATCTACCGATAAAGATTGCCAAGGAGTGTCCGAAGAAACATTTTTGCTAGCAGATAGGGCAGCAGCATACCCGAATCCCATAGTTGATGAAAATACCGTGTCTGTCGACCTTGGTTTTGATATCAATGATGAAATGAACGTTCAAGTTTTTGATTTGAACGGAAAGCTCCATTATTCCAACAGTGTGGAAGCACAGTTTGGCAAATTTGGCATCGACCTATCCGGTTTTGCCAAAGGCATGTACTTTATTAAAGTGTCCGGCAAGGAAACGTCACACGAATTTAAAATCATAAAACAATGAAAATAGTCTATAAATATCTCGTTCTTTTCATGGTGTTGCCGCTATTTTCTTGTGGAGGTGGAGGTGATGACCCAACACCACCTGAACCTGAACCAGAGGTGCCCGCTCCATCGGCAGCTATATTGATCTATCCAGATAATAACGAAGCGTGCACCGAGGGAGTATTGGTTTCCGAAACCGAAAGCCAGGTTACTTTTGAGTGGACCGCTTCCGAAAATACAGATACCTATACCCTTGTGTTGACCAATCTGGAGACTGGGGAGGAAAGCTCTTCCAATACATCAAATATTGATATTCAGTTGACCTTGGAACGAGGCACTGCCTATTCATGGTCGATTGTCACTAGTGCTGAGGGAACCAATGAAACGGCTTCGAGCGAAACATGGCGTTTTTACAATGCAGGAGCCGCCATAGAAAATTATGCTCCGTTTCCGGCATACGGACCCTACCCAAAAATGGGGGAAGCCATTAATGCTGGAACAATCAGTTTGGCATGGGAAGGAACCGATTTGGACGGGGATGCCTTGTCCTACACCGTTTATTTGGGTACATCAAGCCCGCCAAGCTCAGTTTTAGGGGAAACAGATACGAATAGTTTTGAGACCACTATAAATGCTGATACGGTTTATTATTGGCAAGTGGTCACTGTGGATAGTGCAGGAAATAGTTCCACATCAGAAATTTTTGAATTTAAGACCAACCCTTAAAATGGTCTTTTAGTTTAGTTGAGATAGGGGCTTTATGCCCCTATTTTTTTGGTTGTGATCAAGAAAAAATAACGGTCTTGTTGTTGTAGACCATGGTTTTCCGAGCTACGTGAAGCTGCACGGCACGTGAAAGGACTATGCGTTCCAAATCCCTGCCTTTTGCAATAAAATCCTTAACGGAATGCGTATGCGAAACTGTGGTGACATCTTGCTCAATAATGGGCCCCGCATCCAAATCCTCAGTAACGTAATGGCTGGTGGCACCAATAATTTTAACGCCTCGATTAAAAGCGGCATGGTAAGGTTTGGCCCCCGCAAATGCTGGCAAGAAAGAGTGATGGATGTTGATGATTTTTTGGGGGAATTCATCGATCACCTTTGGTGATACTATCTGCATATACCTAGCCAATACAATAAAATCCACCCCATATTTTCCCAAAAGTTCCAGTTGTTTGTCCTCGGCCTCAGCTTTATTTTCTTTGGTTACGGGAATGTGGAAATAAGGGATGTTGAACTGCTCTGCCACATATTCCAAATCTTTATGGTTGCTCAAAATAAAAGGGATTTCAACAGAAAGTTCCCCAGAATTGTACCTGCTCAGCAGATCGTAAAGGCAATGATTGTACTTGGAAACAAAAATGGCCATTTTGGGTCTGTACATATCCGTATAGGCATCCCATTCCATATTAAAGCCTTCCGCCAATTCACGTCCAAATTCCATTTTGAATTTAGGTAGATCCAGATCCTGTTCAAATTCACTCTTTAAACGCATAAAAAATACGCCCGCCTGTTTGTCCACATGTTGGTCAAGGTAGACTACGTTTCCTTTTTGCTGATGTATAAAGGTGGTCACGGAGCGGATGATACCAGATTGGTCCGGGCAATTGATAAGAATGGTCAGTTTCATTGAACAGGTTTGAACGGATAAAATTATGGTATTCAAAAAAGGAAGTCCAAACTTTTAATATTTTTTGTATAATCTTAATCAAAACCAATTTTCATTTGCATTTTCTGTAAATTGCAGGGCGAAAACAGACCTTTTATTGCAGATGGAACAAATTAAACCCTACACACCCAAACATAAAATCAGAATTGTGACCGCAGCTTCCCTGTTCGATGGACACGATGCAGCCATCAATATTATGCGAAGGATTATCCAAGCCACCGGAGTTGAGGTGATTCATTTGGGGCATGATAGGAGTGTGGCCGAAGTGGTGGATTGTGCCATTCAAGAAGATGCTAATGCCATAGCAATGACCTCGTACCAAGGAGGGCATAACGAATACTTCCGCTATATGTTCGATTTGCTGAAGGAAAGAGGCGCGGCACACATCAAAATCTTTGGTGGCGGAGGCGGTGTCATCCTTCCAGAGGAAATAAAGGAGTTGATGGATTATGGGATCGAGCGAATTTATTCTCCGGACGATGGTAGGGAAATGGGACTGCAAGGAATGATAAACGATTTAGTGAAACGATGTGATACGGCCGTTCCCGATTTACACCTTCCTAAAGGAAAATCACTGGAGGACGAACTGGAAAGAAAGCATCCGAATACCTTGGCCCGATTGATTTCATTGGCCGAGAACCGCCATAGGGAGTACGAGAAATTTCAACAAGAAATTGAACATAGACAGGCCAACGTACCTGTTCTGGGCATTACTGGTACAGGTGGGGCGGGAAAATCGAGTTTGGTCGACGAATTGGTACGGCGTTTTTTGATGGATTTTCCCGATAAGCATATCGGTATTGTTTCGGTGGATCCCTCAAAACGAAAAACGGGAGGCGCGCTTTTGGGTGATAGGATCCGAATGAATGCCATCAACAGCGATAGGGTATACATGCGTTCCTTGGCTACGCGACAATCCAATTTGGCCCTGTCCAAACACGTATCCGAGGCGGTTCAAGTGCTGAAAGCTGCAAAATATGACCTGATTATCTTGGAAACCTCCGGAATCGGTCAATCCGATACCGAAATTTTGGAACACAGCGATGTTGCGCTCTATGTGATGACGCCAGAGTTTGGTGCGGCCACGCAATTGGAAAAAATTGACATGCTGGACTTTGCCGATATTGTAGCCATCAATAAGTTCGATAAACGTGGTGCTTTGGACGCCCTTCGCGATGTTAAAAAACAATATGCCCGTAATCATGGATTATGGCATACCAATGAAGACGAACTCCCCATTTTTGGAACCATTGCTTCGCAGTTCAACGACCCCGGGATGAACAATCTCTATAAAAAGGTGATGGGCACCTTGGTGGAGAAAGCGGGTTCCAATTTGGAATCGACCATCGAGATTACCCAAGAAATGGCGGAGAAAATCTACGTGATTCCGCCAGCACGGACCCGATATTTATCAGAAATAGCTGAAAATAATAGAGGTTATGATGCCAAGGCAAAGGAAGAATCCAAAATAGCTCAAAAGCTTTACGGTATCTTTTTGACATTAGCTTCTACTTTGGAAATGGACCAAGAACAAGCCGAGGAGCTGTTTTTGGATAAATCGGGCTTGAACGAGGAGGAAATTGAATCCCATATCAAAAATGAGGAATCCAAAGAATTTATTTCATTACTGCTAAAGGAGTTCGACAAAGTCAAGATGCATCTGAACCCGTATCATTGGGAGGCTATTTTAAGATGGCAGGAAAAGGTAAAACGCTACAAATCTGAAATCTATTCCTTTAAAGTTCGAGAAAAGGAGGTCAAGATAAAAACCCATACCGAATCCCTATCGCACAGTCAGATTCCGAAAGTTTCCTTGCCCAAATACCGAGCTTGGGGAGATGTTTTACAATGGATATTGAAAGAAAATGTACCCGGTGAATTTCCATACACGGCAGGTTTGTATCCGTTTAAAAGGGAAGGAGAGGACCCAACCCGAATGTTTGCGGGTGAGGGAGGACCCGAACGTACCAACCGACGCTTCCATTATGTGAGTATGGACATGCCCGCCAAACGATTGTCAACCGCTTTCGATTCGGTGACGTTGTACGGAAACGACCCGGACCATCGGCCTGATATTTACGGAAAAATCGGTAATGCAGGAGTGTCCATTTGTTGTTTGGACGATGCCAAAAAATTGTATTCAGGATTTGACTTGAGCAGCCCGATGACTTCGGTAAGCATGACCATTAATGGCCCTGCGCCTATGCTGTTGGCCTTTTTTATGAATGCTGCCATAGACCAAAACTGTGAGAAATACATTAAAGAAAATGGTTTGCAGAAAAAGGTCGAGGACAAAATCAAAACCATCTTTAAAGAGAAGGGGATGGCACAGCCCCAATATTATGGGGGACTTCCCGAAGGGAATAATGGCTTGGGATTGATGCTTTTAGGGGTTACGGGGGACCAAGTGCTACCAAAAGAAGTGTATCAGGAAATAAAAGCCAAGACCCTTAACCAAGTTCGAGGTACGGTACAGGCCGATATATTAAAAGAAGACCAGGCGCAGAACACCTGCATTTTCTCGACCGAGTTTGCCCTAAGGTTAATGGGCGATGTGCAAGAATATTTTATTGAACAGCAAGTACGCAATTTTTATTCGGTTTCCATATCGGGCTACCACATTGCCGAGGCGGGTGCCAACCCCATCACCCAATTGGCATTTACGCTGTCCAACGGGTTTACCTACGTGGAGTACTATTTGAGCCGAGGCATGGACATCAACAAATTTGGCCCGAACCTTTCTTTTTTCTTCTCCAATGGTGTGGATCCGGAGTATGCGGTTATTGGTCGCGTAGCTCGTCGTATTTGGTCCAAAGCCCTGAAAGAGAAATATGGGGCCAACCCGAGAGCGCAAATGCTCAAATACCATATTCAAACTTCGGGAAGGAGTCTGCATGCGCAGGAAATTGATTTTAACGATATCCGTACCACGCTTCAGGCCCTGTATGCGATTTATGACAACTGTAATTCATTGCACACCAATGCTTACGATGAAGCCATTACCACACCGACTGAGGAATCGGTGCGCAGGGCCATGGCCATACAGTTGATCATTAATAAAGAATTGGGTCTGGCCAAAAATGAAAACCCAATTCAAGGTTCATTTATTATTGAAGAATTGACAGATTTGGTGGAAGAGGCCGTTTTGATGGAGTTTGACAGGATTACCGAACGTGGTGGTGTGCTTGGTGCCATGGAAACCATGTACCAGCGTTCCAAAATACAAGAAGAGAGCCTTCATTACGAAACTTTAAAGCACTCCGGGGAATATCCCATTATTGGAGTGAATACATTTTTGAGTTCCAAAGGCTCACCTACCATTTTACCTACCGAGGTAATACGGGCTACCGAAACCGAAAAGGAAAATCAAATCGAAACCTTGCAAAATCTACACAAAAGGGAAGCTGATAAAGCTGCGGAGCACTTGAACGAATTACAGGAAGCGGCTATCAATAATGAAAACATTTTTGCAAAATTGATGGAAGCTGCAAAATATTGTTCACTGGGCCAGCTTACCGAAGCTTTGTTCCAAGTGGGAGGGCAATACCGAAGAAATATGTAGGGGGGGAACTTAGTCGTTCTTGTTGATCAAGGACTTTCTCCACTTTTTAAAGGAAACTCGGAATATCCGAATCTCTCTGCGAAGAAGATTTAGGTATTCCTTTTCTTTGACACCGTCCCTTTCCAAACCATTGCAATAGGCCAAGATGTTACGGGTCATAATGTTTACGTACGAAAGACTTCTCATTCGCGAGGTATGGCAATTGCTCAATGCAGCTTGTTCCACTTCTTTTGTAATCAAATCAGCATCCGTCAAAAGGGATTTGGAGATGTCGTCTCGGAAGGAATCAATTTTACGCAAAGACAGCATTTCCCTGTTTTGGGCAAAATAGGCCGCTACAGCTTCGCTCATGTCGCGTAGCGCCAAAGATTTACGATAAACACCTAAGGAGTTAAGGGAATTTCTCTCCATTTTCAATAGCAATTTTGTACTATAAAATTAAGCACGATTTAAATTTTTTTACTTTTGTTAATAAAGCAATTATTCGATTTTACTTTCGATAGTAAAAAAATAGTGGTAAATTTCTTTTGATATGAAGATAGATGACTTGAATTGGCAAATCCTGAATCATTTGCAACAAAATGCGAGGGAATCTTTTGCCAATATTGGAAGGAAAATCGGGTTGACACCACCCGCTGTGGCGGAGCGCGTAAAAAAGATGGAGGACCTCGGAATTATTGAGCGTTACAGCACTAAAATTTCGTATGTAGAGGCCGGGTATCAGCTAAAGGCCATTATTATGTTGCGTGCTTTTATGGGGAAACTCAAACCGTTTTTGGATAAGGTCAAAACGTTCCGGGAAGTGGTAAACTGCTATCGAATTACGGGAAATGAGAACATCATTATGGAGGTAGTGCTTCGTGATCAGTCGCATTTAGAAGAATTTATTGATGAACTGATCGTATATGGTGAGTGCAGGACACATATTGTATTGTCCAACGTTGTGGCCAATTCGCCGATTCAAAAAAATAGGACAGCCAAGTAGTTGCCGGATAAATTTGACGTTTTTAAAACAAACTTTGGCTAGATTTTTGTTAAAATAGGGTTATGAGAAAAACATATTTGTTACCGCTTCTGACTATTTTTTGCATATTTTCTGTCTTTTCGCAACAAATGGTTTTGAAAAAGGGGGAGATTATTGATAATCTCTCGGTCAACGATTCAACCAAAAACAGCTACTCCCTTTATATTCCCAAAACATTCTCCATGGACGAAAAATGGCCGTTGCTAATGATTTTTGATACGGAGGGGAATGAGAAAAAGGCACTGTCCATGTTTGTACTTGCTGCGGAAAAGGAAGGCTATGTTTTGGCGGCCCCAAAGTTGATCGACAGTATTTCTTTGACCAAGAATATGGTAGTGGCTGGCCAAGTTATTCAGAAAGTTACAAGTCTATTGCCAATACATAATGATCGGATTTATGCCGCAGGCGAGGATTCCGGAGGGCAATTTGCCAGTTTGGTGCCCATTCTGATCAATGGGGTCAACGGAGCCATGTCCATTGGCGCCTCCTTATCCAATAGCGAACTCATTAATGTTAAAAAGCCTTTTCATTTTATAGGTATGGTCAGCAAAGAAAACTTTAATTATCCATTTATGCTGACGGATACCAAGCTTTTGGACCGCTATAAGTTTCCCAATCAGGTTTTGTTGTTCGATGGAAATGGCAACTGGCCAGGAGTGGCTTATTTACAAAAAGGAATGCAGCTCTTCACCCTCGATGCCATGGGACGAAAATGGATTCCCCAAGATACATCCTATATCGAAAAAGCGTACCAGGAAGATTTGCAAAAGTTGAATCAGTTGAAAAGCATTGGCGATTTATTGTGGGCGGAACAATATATGACAGAAATGACTTCCATATACGGAGCTTTAAAAAATATGGACTCCCTAAGGTCGGTACAGCGAGACCTTCGGAGAAACAGGGATTATAAAACCTTGAAACGAGCGGAAAATGCCGCTTTCTTAAAAGAGTCCATGCTGAAAGAAGATTATCAATATTATATGGAGGAGGATGTTTATACCCATAATTTCAACAATTTGGGTTGGTGGAACCATCAAATGGACGAGATAGAAAAATTTATTTCTGGTTCAAAACCGTATGAAAAACAAATGGGACATCGGTTAAAGGGTTTTGTAAATGCATTGGCAGAGGATAACATTAACATTATAGCTTCGGAAAAGGTGGTTGATGAAGATGCCTTGGCATTTTTGTATATGCTTAAAACAATTTTAGAACCGGACAACTACGGGTATTATCTAAAAACCATTTCAATCAGTGCAAAAAATGATGATTTTGGCACTTCGTTATTCTATTTGGAGGAGTTATTGAAAAAGGGCTTCAAGGACAAGGAAAAGCTCTATAATCTGGAAAATACAGCCTTGTTTAGAATTACACCGGAGTTTAACGAGCTTGTCTCAAAATATTTGAAAGACGCGCGGTACGATATTAAGGTCGATGAAAATTAATCTATCAGGTAGGCTTGACACTGATTTAGTTTAGAGCTGTATTTTTGTACAAATACTTTCTGAATGAAATACGTAATCCTACTTTCAGTTATATTCCTAACAGCCTGTGGTCAAGGAAAAAAATATCATGACAAAGAAAAGACGGTAGCAGTTGAATCCGACTTGATCGCCGGTATTCTTGAATATCAAAAAGAACAGAACGAAAGTTTTAGAGACCCGGATTCCTCTCCTTTGCCCGACAAATACCGTAAAGATTTTGAAGGGCTCGATTTTTTTGCGCCCGATACCACTTATATAGTAAAGGCCCACTTTGTACGCACTCCCGATGCCGACCCTTTTTTAATGCCCAGCACTACGGATAGGCAAACACGAGAGGTGGTCTACGGAATTGCACATTTTACCTTGAATGGTACAGCGCATCAATTGGAAGTCTACCAAAGTTTGGATTTGATGGACGATGAGGAATATGAAGATTATCTGTTTTTGCCTTTTTTGGATAATACCAATGGTGAAGAAACGTATGGTGGTGGCAGGTATATCGATTTGTCCATCCCGGAAGGGGATACCTTGGTGATTGACTTTAACAAAGCGTACAACCCCTATTGTGTTTATAACAAAAAGTACTCCTGCCCTCTAGTGCCAAGGCAAAATTATTTGAGAACTAAAGTGAGAGCAGGAGTGAAAAATTTTAACAAGGACTAAAAAAGCCTTAATCCTATTGGAAGAAGGCTTTTTTTCGTGGTGCGCCGTGCATGACGTATTACTAGGCGGTGAAAGTCCGCTATGAGGGTTGATAGCTACCTATCATTAGCCAAGGGCAAGGGTGTCCACCGCGAGGTGGAATCTGAAGGAAGCCGGCGGCAAAGTTCCGGTCCGAGG